>JACQOM010000047.1 GCA_016202525.1 Chloroflexota bacterium
AACTGGCAATATCTAAGTTGGTGGGGGCAGAGACAACTTTAGTGGTGACTCATTCTCCTCGCCTTACTCTGAGTCCAAACTATGATACATTGAATATGGTTAAGGAATACCGCCACGGTGATAGTTGTATCGCAATATACAGGAAGGGAGGTAAAACGTGACCATTGCTCTTTACCCGGGTAGCTTTGACCCGATAACCAACGGGCATCTGGATATCGGAATCAGAGCGGCCAAACTTTTTGAGAAGCTGATATTTGGTGTCTATGATACTCCTGCCAAGAATCTGCTCTTCACCACCGCCGAGAGAGTAGAGTTTATTAGACAGGCAACCGTTGACCTGCCTAATGTCGAGGTGGCGCCCTTTAGCGGTCTGACGGTTGATTTTGCCCGGGAAGTAGGGGCACAGGCGATAGTGCGGGGTTTGAGAGTCGGTGCCGATTTTGAGCGGGAATTCGAGATGGCATTGATGAACAAGAAATTGTCTCCTGATTGTGAACTGGTCTGTCTTATGGCCAGCCTGAAATACCAGTTCCTTAGCTCCAGTCTGCTCAAAGAGGTAGCCAGTCTGGGCGGTTATATCGATGACCTTGTCCCCAAAACGGTGGCGGTAGCCCTCAAGGGGAAAGTTCATAGCCGGGCGTGAGGCTGTTCAAAAAAGTTATAAAGCAGTAAACAAAGGAGGAATGGTTAATGGCATACAAAATTACGGATGAGTGTATTAGCTGTGGAGCTTGCGAACCAGAGTGTCCTAACCAGGCAATCAGCGAGGGGGAGACGATATATGTCATCAACCCGGATAAGTGTACGGAATGTGTCGGTTCGTACCAGTCTTCACGGTGTGCTGAGGTCTGCCCGGTAGACGCCTGTGTGGCTAACGTAGACCGTAAGGAAGGTCGGGACCAGTTACTGGCAAAGTGGAAGAAATTGCATCCGGGTGAAACCCCGGCGGTTACTTAATATTCAGCCTGATTCCAGAGTTAACAGTGTTTATCTGGCAATATTAGCTGTCAATTCGCTTCTGACAGTAGTCTGTCCTGTTATTTAAAAAAGGAGCGTATCATATCGAACTCGTCGGGTAACAGCGCCAGCACCGCCGGAAAGCGGTCCAGCAGAATAGTGGCCAGGCTTGACCGGCTGATAACTCCGGAAAGACTCAGAAATTTGGCGCCGGTGGCTAGCAGGGCGCCGCAGAAGATGGCTCCCAGTACCAGACCGAAAGCAGCGCCGCCGAGGTGATTGACCCAGCCCAGCATCACCGCTGAGACAGCCAGTTTCAGTAGCATTGCCGCTATACTGGCGACCAGCAT
The DNA here is from genome assembly GCA_016202525.1 of Chloroflexota bacterium. The sequence goes on from JACQOM010000047.1 coordinate 1,308, forward strand.
CACCCCGATTAGTATGATGGCTAAGGCAACCGCCTTAGCCACACTGTCTTGTGGGATGAAGGATAATCGCTCGGCCAGGGGAATGTAGTAACGTCCGGCTAGAATTACCCCGGCAATCAGTCCGGCTAACGATAAAGCTGCCTTGATAATCCCGATTCTCAAGCCGGAAAAGGTGGTAACCCCTATGATTATCAAGATAACGATATCGATCCAGTTCATCGGTTTGCTCTCTTGCTTACTTCTATTATCTCACCCGTAGTGTAGAGCGTCAATCGGGTTCAGTCTGGCGGCTCTCATTGCCGGATAGATGCCGGAGCTAAGCCCGATAAAAACCGAGACCAGAATAGCCACCAGGACAATTACCGGCGAAACTACGGCATGAAGGGAGAATCCGCCCAGGTTGACCAGGGATATGCCCATTGTCACCAGCCAGGCACCAAGCAGCCCGATACCGCCTCCGGACAGGCTCAAGATAGCCGCCTCTAACAGGAACTGAGTTAGAATATCCCGGCGCTTGGCGCCGATTGCCTTCCGCAGTCCTATCTCCCGGGTGCGCTCGGTAACTGAAACCAGCATAATGTTCATAATACCGATGCCGCCCACCAGTAGAGAGATGCTGCCGATTAATCCCAGAAAAACGGTTAATGCCATGGTTATCGTCTCAAATGTTCCGAGCAGTTGCTCCGGACTCATAATCGAGAAGTCATTCTTATCACCGGCTTTGATGCGGTGTTGCTTTCTCAGGACAGTTTCGATGTCTTGCCTGGCTTCTTCCAGTGTCCAGTCTGTACCAATCTGGGCGCTGACTTGCTGAACCGCATCTTCCCCGCTCGGTGTTTTCTGAGAAAATAGCCGCGCCTGAAAGGTAGTTATCGGTGTAACCGTCAGTTCATCCCAGCTAAATCCGAACAATGATAAGCCCCGCGGTTCCATAACGCCGATGACCGTAAACCGTTTATCCTTGATTTTAACCTGCTTGCCGATTGGGTCATCGCTGCCAAAGAGACTCTCAGCCACCTTACTACCCAGCACTACTACCATATCTCTTCTGGCCAGGTTCACCTCAGAAATGAATTGCCCCGCTCTAATTTTGAAACCATACAACTGCTGGTAGTCAGGGTTACTACCATGTATCGGGGATAAAAAGTCCTTGTTACCGGCTATTATTTTGGCAAAATTTTCATTGACCGGCACCGCGGCGCTCACTGAACTGAGACGTTCCAGCGCTTTAGCATCATCCATAGTCATGCTGGCGGGGGCATAGCCCGGTGATAGTGAGGCTAACCCGGGTGCTTCGGGATTGGCCGGCTGTACAAAAAGGAGATTGCTGCCCAGCTCTTTAAAAGTGGAGGAAATCATATCCTGGAGGCCCGTCCCGACCGACATCAGAATGATAACGGCGCTTACCCCGATTATCATACCCAGCATGGTAAGGGCCGAGCGTAACTTGTTCGACAAAAGCGATTTTATGGCAATGCCGAAGAATTCGATAAACTTCATCCACAAACCTTCCAACCGTCATTGCGAGTCCTTCGGCTGAAGGGCGAAGCAATCCGTCCCAATCTTACGGATTGCCACGTCGTCCCGATTCCATCGAGATTTCTCGCAATGACACCTTATCTGACCGCCAGGCCGACTTTCTCGTCGCTGACGATTTGCCCGTCTTTGACCCGGATGATGCGCTTTGCCTGGGTAGCAATATCCATTTCATGAGTGACCATAACCACGGTGATACCTTCCAGATTGAGCTTGCGGAAAATGGCGACAATCTCGGCGCTGGCGACACTATTCAGGTTACCGGTAGGCTCATCAGCCAGGACCAGTGTTGGATTATTGACCAGCGCCCGGGCAATGGCTACCCGCTGTTGTTCTCCACCCGATAGTTCAGTGGGCTTGTGGTCTGCCCTGGCGGCCAGCCCGACCCGCTCCAATGCCTCCAGAGCCCTCTGGCGCTTGCGAAGACCGCCGGCGTAAACAAGCGGTAGTTCGACATTAGCCACGGCGCTGGCACGGCGCAGAAGATTATAGTCCTGAAAGACAAAACCGATTCTCTTGTTTCTCATTTCTGCCAGCCGGTTATCGCTAAAGCTATTAACATCGGCTCCTTCAAAAGTGTAAACGCCTGAAGTCAGCTTATCCAGAAAACCGAGCACATTCATCAGGGTCGACTTGCCGGAGCCTGAAGCACCGATAATAGCCACCATCTCTCCTTGCTCGATAGTCAGGGAGATTCCTCTTAGAGCCAGAATCTCTACCTTGCCCATGTGGTAAATCTTGGTTGCCTTTTCCAGTTTAATCATGGAATCAGTCAAATGCAAACAGAATCGTGATGTTGAAAATCACTGCGCCCGATTTTCTACCACAGTCTCCCCTTCTTCAAGGCCACTGACAATCTCAGTCTGGGTGCCATTGCTGATACCGGTGACTACCATTCTTTCCTGAGCTTGCCCGTTGACTAGCACATCGACTACGGTATTACCCTGGCTATTTTTCTTAACCACCCGGTCAGGGATGAGCAGGACTCTAGTCCGTTCCGTAGTCACGATATCGGCGTTGGCGCTCATGCCGGCTCTCAGGCCGCTACCCTCGGTCGCATTAAACTTGATTTTAATATCATATACTATTACCCCGGCTTTATCGGACGATAAAAGGCTGATAGAGCTGACCTTACCATCGAGCTTTAGATTGGGTAATGCGTCTAACTTGATGATGGCTTTTTGTCCTGTCTTCACCGCAGCGATATCTATCTCATCTACTTGAATCTTTAATTCCATGCTGCCTGAGTCAATCAGATGAATAATCGGAGTGGTCGGAGAGACAGTGTCTTTTTCATCGGCACTCACGTTGACGATGGCGCCATCGAACGGCGCCGTAATAACTGCTTTCTCAAGCTGTCTCTCGGCTTGCTCCAGAAGCCGCTGGGTCAGGTCCAATGATTTCCGGGTTAGCTCCAGTGACTGCTGGTTTTGCGCTAAGGACTGATTGGATAGCTCCAAAGACTGCCGAGCGGCCTCTACCTGACGCTTCTTGATGGCAACTTCTTCCGTATCGGCGTAGGATAGCATGGCATTTAGCTTTCGTTCTTCGATTATCAGGTTTGCCTCAGCCAGGGCTATGTTTCTTATCCATTCGGCTCTGGTCTCATCTGTGGTGGCGGCAGCCAGTCTATCGTGGGCGTTCTGAACCGAATGCCGGGCTTTGTCCACATTTGCCTGGGCAATTTCCATATCCGGCCATTTGTATAAATTTTGGGCCTTATCCAGTTCAAGCGTGGCAGTTTGCAACGTTACCCCAGCCTGGGTTATGCCTAGTTTTGCCTGGGTTACGGCTACTTCTGATTGAGTTACGGCCAGTTGTGCTTTTGCCTGGTCTACATGTGCCTGTATTACGGCCAGCTCCAGCGTATCGGTCTCCAGCCTGGCAAGTATGTCTCCCCGCTTGACCCGGTCACCTTCCTCAACGTATATCTTATCTATTCGGCCAGCCACGCCGAAGGTTAGCTTCGTTTCATTAGAGGTCGCAATATTGCCGCTACCGCTCACGGTTACGCTCAGGTCGCCCCGCGCCACCTTAGCCAGTTGTTGCGTAACCTGAGGTTTGTTCTGACTGAACGGATTACATGATAGCGAGCTAACTAAAATAAAACAGAGTAGTAGAACAGTTGCTATTCGCCAACCTTTCACCTTATTGTTC
>JACQOM010000042.1 GCA_016202525.1 Chloroflexota bacterium
AGCCAGGACAGGTACGCACCGTCTCTCTATAGATGTGCCGGAAGGGCTACCGTATATCGCGGTGGACCCGCTCAGAGTTGAGAGAATCATTTTCAACCTTGTCGAAAACGCCATCAAATACTCTCCGAAAGGCGGCGAAGTGAAAGTTTCCGCCCAACAGAAAGACGGCGTAATGGTCGTCGGTGTAAGCGACCAGGGGCACGGAATCTCGCCTGAGAACCAGAAGAAGTTGTTCCAGAGTTTTGAGCAGCTCGGGATAACTAACAGGAGTGCCGAGCAAGGGGTGGGGCTGGGTCTCAAGGTCTGCCGCACGTTGGTAGAGGCGCATGGCGGAAGAATCTGGGTAGAGTCCGAACCGGGCAAGGGGTCATCCTTCTATTTCACATTGCCGGTGAAGGACGCCACTCTGTAAGGATAAGCAGGTTCAGGCTCATCAACCTGTGTATCAGGTACTGGAGTTTTTCTTTATGCAGGGTGACGCTAAGCGATAGCGCCAGAATAAATTTGGTCGGTTGGCGGTCAACCAGCTAAAATCTCCGGGATATTAATGTCAAAAAACAAGCGGTGGCTCGAATATGCCACCGCTCATTGTCTTCGGTTGTCCTAGTATCTCTACTGGCCGGCCCAATCAATGTTAGCGAAATGCGGCTTTCCAGGATAGTGACCTATAATAATGGGAATTCCGGAAGACTGCATATGTAATGTTCTTTGATACTGCACCTGGTCGCTCGACCACGATTCCCTTAACGATGACGCAAAAACTACGTATCCTTACGGATGTTAGCGGAGGTGAGAGTGAGAGATAATGATATATTGAGTCTTTCTATATGCGCAAGGCGGATTAGGAGGTAATTGCAATGATGTACAAGAAAATCAGATTTAGGACTCTGCTAACCTTGCTTACTGTAGGTGCGGTCTCTCTGGTGCTGCTGTTCTCGGGGTGTGGCAGCCAGGCGCCGGCGGTACAGGGAAATCCGGGCACAATCGAGTGGCTGGGCTGGTCGCATTTCAGGATTACATCCGGTCAGGGCAAGGTGATACTCATTAATCCCTTCATCACCGGGAACGCCGACTCGATAGTAAAGATTGAGGACATAAAAAAGGCCGACGTAATTCTGGTTGCCGATGGACACGGAGACGAAGGGGCGAATGATGCCATACCCCTGGCGAAGAACACCGGCGCCAAGCTGATTGGCGGAGGTTTTGAGCTTGGTTCCTGGTTCGTTGAGCAGGGCGTGCCGGCTACCCAGGTAATAAGGACTAATCCCGGTGGAAAGCAGAAGTTCGATGGCGTTACCGTTCGTATCGTGAATTCCGTACATGGTTCGGGACTGCCCAAGCCGACGAGCCAGAACACCTACGGAGGCCCGGCAGCGGGGTTCATCATCACGCTGGAGAATGGTTACACCGTGTACTTCGCGGGGAGTACTGCCGCCACTATGGATATGCAGCTCTGGGGTTCGGCATTCAAGCCGGACCTGGCGATACTGCCACTGAACAATGACCGCGACCCGGTAGACGTGGCTCAGATGGTGAAGCTGCTCCGCACCGACAACACGAACCTGAAAAATGTAATCCCGCACCATAACCGGATACAGCCGCCCGCGGGCGCTACCACCATCGACGAGATGGAGCAGGCAATCAACGCTATGGTAGGTAAAGGCACGGTCACCGTGATGCGTATCGAGCGGGGCAAAGTGATACCCTTGACGAAATAGCCGGGCGTCCCACCGGGCGGAACGTCCAAGAAACAGTGACTTTTCAAGGATGCTTAACGGGATGGTTTCAGTGGAGATAATCATGGCGGGAGCGAGGCGTGTTCGGATGCTCTTCGCTATCAGTTGTCTGAAGCCGAAGTGACGGATATTATCTCTTATATGGAGACGCTACCATAGTTCACTCTGTCTTCCGTCAGGCTGATTCTTTGGAGTACGAAAACCGTCGGGAATCGAGGTATTCCCGACGGCTGCTTTTACTTAGATTCAAATTTGACGGATACCAGTAGCATCCGCTAAAATTATTTAGACATAACTCAGGGCAAGTCAACGGCCGCTACCTCTATCTTTTGTTTGGCCGAGCATAAATAGAAAAACCAGGCTGGGAGGTGGATGCGATGAAGTGCTCGGGTTTCTTCAGCGTTTCCTCGAAATTGACTTTAGCACTGTTGGCCGTGGTAATTATCCTATTCCCGCAGGCTACCGGGCGATGGGTGGCGGCCCATGATTCCGACTATGTTCGTATTGACATCGAAAAAGACGGATTTAAGCCGGTCAGTATTTCCATTCAGGCAGGCGTTACGGTGGAGTGGCGGAATAAGGAACATGAACCCCACACCGTCAATGCCCAGTCAGCCACCTTCAATTCGGGTATCATATCCAAGGATGATATATACCAATATACGTTTAGCACTCCGGGCACCTATACTTATACGGACCGGTATGCGCCTTTCACCGGCACCATAACGGTTCTCGGTTCATCCAGCGCTCCGCCTCCAGCGCCACTACCCGTGTCTGTCTCTACCCCGAACCCTGCCCCGTTACCATCTCCGTCACCGAGTGCGATGAGCATCGGTGATAATTTCTTTACGCCGGGTTCTTCTTCGATTGCGGCTGGCACCACCGTTACCTGGACTAATGCTGGACAGAAGCCCCATACGGTAACCAGTGATGACGGACTATTTGACTCGGGGATGCTGAGCCCGGGACAAAGTTTCTCGTTCAGCTTCCAATCGCCGGGGTCGTATTCGTATCATTGTATTTTCCACAATGGGCAGGCCGGGACTATCACGGTTACCGGTAGCAGCAACGCTACATCTAATGTGGTAGCCACACCTCCGCCCCCACCCGCGCCAACGCCAACACCGGTGCCATCTCCGATATTGGGAGGAAGCGGTATCCAGATAGGTGATAATATGTATAGCCCTGTGGGCTTGTCACTGGTTGCTGGCACCACCGTTACCTGGACTAATGCTGGACAGAAGCCCCATACGGTAACCAGTGATGACGGACTCTTCGACTCGGGGATACTAATGCCGGGGCAAAGCTTCTCGTTCAGCTTCCAATCGCCGAGGACATATTCCTATCATTGTATTTTACACAGCGGGCAGGCCGGGACTATCACGGTTACCGGTAGCGGCAACTCACTCCTACCCATTCAGACCGTACCAATCGCGCCAAGCCAGGTGGCACTACCATCCAAACAAACACCGGTTCAGTCGCCCGCTGCGGTACCAGCAGGAATCGATATCAAGGTGGGTGACAACGTTTATACTCCGGCGCAACTGCCGCTGGTTACTGGCGGCACGGTAACCTGGACTAATACCGGCAACTTTCCGCATACGGTGACTAGTGATACCGGTCTCTTTGACTCGGGGATGCTGAAACCGGGACAAAGTTTCTCCTTCAGCTTCCAATCGCCGGGGTCGTATGCCTACCATTGTGTCTATCATAGCGGGCAAGCCGGGGCGATACTGGTCAGTGATAGTGGCAGTTCCCCGCCGGCAGTTCTGTCCCCGCAGGAACACGGTAATGCCCATATCATATTAGACAGCGCGGATACTGGAAAGACATCGCCCGGTGACCAGCCCATGGAAGCAACTGTCGGTGGCCAGCAACCGAGGACGGGCTTCGCACTTGACCCGAAGGTATTTGTTGCGATTGCTGCGCTCGTATTGCTTATGGGCGGCTTAACGGCATTTGCGATGATGAAAAAGCCAAGCTAGCCGTGAGTGCTCTCAAGATTAAAAAGCCCGCTTCATTTTAGTAAAATTTTTCCGTCTTTAACGATTATCCGGTCGTCGACAGTCAGGGTCGGTTCGCGGAAAATCATGTCCATGTGTAATTGGCTTTCTACCGTACCACCGATACTCCGGCTGTCCCCCATCGCTACATGGCAAGTGCCCCAGGCTTTTTTTGTCTCCCTTATCGTTACGCCGATGCGTGATTTGGGGTTAGTGCCTATGGCTAACTCAGCGATGTTTCTGGCGTTGTCTCCCAGCGGCTCGATGAGCGCGAGCAACTGGCTGGCTATCATGCCGCCCTGGATGTCGACTACCTTGCCTTTGGCTATCTTAAAAGTTATGCCTTCTTTGATAAAACCGAATTCCTGTTTTTCCATGCAGAAAGGATTTACCAGAGTACCATTGGCGCTTCCTTCAATGGGAGCGATCATAGCTTCGCCATCGGGGAAAGCGCAGAACTGGCCGGGCTCGGTAGCAAAACCGGCGAGAACTCCTCCCGGTCTGCCTTCCAGAGAGACGGTCATGTCCGTCCCGTCCCGTGTCGTCAGGCGGGCTGTCTTACCTTTAGTCAATATTTCGGCCAGACGGTCAGAGAGCTTTTTTATTGCTTTATAGTCGGCGGTAGCGCCGCCATGGACCATCATGTCCTCGTTAAAGCCCCACATCTCGCACAGGCGGGCGCCCTGTTTTATCGCCTCCCTGATGGTTTCGGTGTGGATGATGGCGTAGCTAGCCTGGGCGATAATTACGTCGGAGGCCTGAATCGCGGCTACGGCTGGTAGGGGAGGGTCTACTCCGCCTATTTCTCTGGGCGTTATGGTTACGATTACCGGCTCGGCTCCGGCGGCACGGACGCTGCCGGCCAGCAACTGGGTGATGCTCTCCGGCCGCTGGGTATCGGTGAAGATGCAGACCTTTTCGCCGGGTTTGACCCTGAGGATTTGCTCCACGATTGTCCTGGCCATCGGCACCATTTCCACGATTGGTGTGCTCATCGGCTCCTCCTTAAGGTTTAATGGTTGGGCTTAGTCTTCGGGTGACATGAAGTCTTCTTCGGATAGTGCGGTTGGGGCTGACTTTGTCGCGGGGCGGGAGTAGGGGCGGGAGTAGGCGCTGGCATAGGCGTCATAGGCTTCAGGCCGCCAGTCATGGGAGAAATGGTAGCGTCGCCTGGCTTCCTGCATGGCGGCGAAGTCCAGTTCCGCGGATACAATTTCCTCATCTTTAGCGCCGGCTTTGGCTAAAACATTGCCCAGAGGGTCTACTATCAGGCTGCTGCCAAAGAAGGCCGGCAAATTTTTGCGGTAGAGATTCTCTTCCCCGACCCGGTTGGGGGCGATTACGAAGGTGTTATGTTCTACGGCTTTGGTCCTCAATCCGATTTCCCATGATTCACTGCGCCAGCCTGCGGAAGCGGTCGGCACCAGCACAATTTCAACCCCTTTCAATTCCAGGCATCTCCAGGCTTCAGGAAAGGAGCGGTCGTAACAGATGAGTAACCCCACCTTCGATTGGTCCATCGGGAAGACGGGAAAGCCGAGGTCGCCGGGCCGAAAATAATATTTCTCGTTTAGGTATTTGCCTCCGTGGTTGACGAACGGGATATGAGCCTTCCGGTATTTACCGACGAGCTTTCCTTCGGGGCTAATGAGAAAGGCACAGTTGTAGTAGAGGCGTTCCAGTTTATCACGCTCGAAAATACTGCCGCCGATATAAGCATTATACTTTCTGGCGATGCCGGCCAGAGTATTGGTGGTCGGTCCGGGGACAGTCTCTGCCAGGTCGAACCTCTCTACTGACTCGGTTACGGCAAAGTAGAGCGTGGAGAACAGCTCGGACAGGCAGATAATCCTCGGTTTGGCGCTGGAACACTGCTTAATCAACTCCAGAGCATGGGCGATATTCTCCTCTTTGTGTTCGGAAAGGACTTTCATCTGGATGGCGGCCACCTTAATTTTATCGGTCATTGGAGTTCCTCCCATCTCAAAGAGTCGTCGACCCGTGTTATGGATGTCCCAGGATTCCGGTGCTGCCAGCAACAGGATAGCACAGGAGGTACAAAACGACAAGAGAAGGGGCAGTCTTTACTCATTCTGATCGGGGTAATATCGTGGTGAAATAAAAGTCTCCGCTTTTGAGGGCACACAAAACCTATCCCCTTACTCTTTCCTCATTAAGGGAGTTTTTAGTTGTCATTGCGAGACCATCCCGACAAAGTCGGGAGGCGAAGCAATCCGTGTGGCGGGGAAGTGACACCCACTCCTCCCAGATTGCCACGTCGTCCTTCCGCCGAAGGACTCCTCGCAATGACAGACCTTTGACATCTCCGGCTAAAGCTGGTAACTTTTCTTATATCGAACGGGGTACGATTTTGTGTTAAGACGGTGAAGAACGATTAAAAGCCAAGAGACGGTTAAATCAAATGCTACCAGGGCGACACTAGCCTTCCACTGGAACTATATCGTGCTCCCCCTGGGTGTGTTTTTGCTGGCGATGATTGTCACTGCCTACTTTTTCCCTCGCCTGCCTAATGAGGTAGCTTATCAATTTAAATCCGATGGCTCTCCTGACGGATGGTTGAGCCGTAGTGCGTTTGTCCTCTGGATGCTACTACCGCAGCTTCTGCTGACTCTCCTGTCGGCAGCCATTACCTGGGGAATAACCAGGCTGGCAGCCCTGTTTCGGCAGGCAGAAAGCACCCGGATAAACCCGGAGAAAATACTGCTGGTGATGGGCAATATGGTAGTGCTGCCCCAGATTGTTCTTGGCTTTGCAATGCTCGATATTTTCAGCTACAATTCCTACCATGTACGCCTGCTCCCCTTGTGGGTTTTTGCCTTGATTATCATGGGAGTGGGGGGGATTATTCTCGGCATATTCTTCGGGCGAGCCCTTTTGCGGACCTTGAGGCCGACCAGGCAGTAGTCCACTCGCCAAAATGAGCAAGGAGTGATGCAGTGACCGAACAAATACCAGCTAAAGTCGATATGGAGAAAATCGTTTCCCTGTGCCGCCGGCGCGGCTTTATTTTCCCCAGTAGTGAAATCTATGGTGGACTTTCCAGTTGCTGGGACTATGGGCCTCTGGGCGTAGAACTGAAGCGGAATGTTAAGGAAGCCTGGTGGCAGGCTATGGTGCGGGAGCGCGACGATATGGTCGGGCTGGACACCAGTATTCTGATGCACCCCCGGGTCTGGGAAGCCAGCGGCCACCTGGTTAATTTTACCGACCCTCTGGTTGATTGTAAGTCATGCAAGCAACGGTTCAGGGCTGACCAGCTTCCGTCCGACAAGTGCCCTGCCTGCGGCGGTGAACTGACCGAGTCCCGCCGGTTCAATTTGATGTTCAAGACATTTATGGGGCCGGTCGAGGATGATGCCTCTGTCGTCTATCTGCGTCCGGAGACGGCGCAGGGCATCTTCGTCAACTTCCAGAATGTGGTTAATACTACCCGGAAGCGGCTGCCCTTCGGCATCGCCCAGTTAGGTAAGGTCTTCCGCAATGAGATTACCACGGGTAACTTCATCTTCCGCGACCGTGAGTTCGAGCAGATGGAGCTTGAGTACTTCGTCAAACCCGGTACTGATGAGAAATTGTTCGATTACTGGCTGGAGCAATGTCTCGGCTGGTATGTTAAGCTGGGCATAAAACGGGAACACCTCCTCCTGCGCGAGCACGATAAAAAGGAATTGTCTCACTATTCCCGCCGCACCGTTGATATCCAGTACCTGTTTCCGATGGGCTGGGATGAGCTGCAGGGCATTGCCAATCGGGGTGACTTCGACCTTACCCAGCACTCCAAGTTCAGCGGTAAAGAACTGAGTTACTTCGATGAAGAGACCAAGGAGCATTTTACTCCTTATGTTATCGAGCCTTCTGCTGGGGTCGACCGCTCCGTGCTGGCTTTCCTGTGCGATGCCTATGCTGAAGAACCAGACCATTCGGCTCCGCTCAGGACAGGCAAGGACGAGATAAGGGTTGTCCTGCACCTCCACCCCGCCCTTGCCCCCTTTAAGGTGGCGGTATTACCACTGAGCCGGCGGGAGAACCTGGTCAAAGTGGCTAAGGAAGTGTACACCGACCTGCGTCAGGGCTGGATGGTAAGCTATGACGATGCCCAGAGCATCGGGCGGCGTTACCGCCGTCAGGATGAGATTGGCACCCCTTTCTGTGTTACCGTCGACTTCCAGTCGCTGGAAGATAAGCAGGTCACCGTCCGCGACCGCGACAGCATGAACCAGATACGAATCCCCATCGCCGAACTTCAGAAAACCATCGCCGCCAAACTGGCTGGCGAAGATATTTTGGTCCTGCCGCCGGGTGGAAGTGTGGTGGAGAAAGAAACGTAAGAGGTGCAAAAGTGACGAGTTACCTAATTCCATATCTTGACCCGAAAAAGATTGAAGGTCATGATGACCCGTTGTTGCAGGAATATACTTATGGAGAAAGCGGGAGGAATAGGGGGGGAATGCTTCTCAACAAGGTGAAGAGAGCGGATTTCCTATTTTTCCACACTAACAAAAAAGGCAGACACGTAATCACCGGATATTATTACGTTGAGAAGAGTATGTTGACGCGAGAGGCGAAACAGGATGAGCTAATTACCAGAAAATATCGTAATCCCCACTTGAGTTACAGTCAGCCCAGTAAGTATGACACCATAGTATTTGGGAATGTAGTGTATTCAAAGGCTCTGGCTCACCCTTATTATATTACGGCTGAAATAGTGAACAAATTGTCGAGTAAACCCAAATCTATTTCTCGACCATGGATAAAACTGCAGGATTCGGATGTGCAACTTTTGCTGAGTGAGATTAAGAAAAGTGAGGAACAAGGTTTTCTTAAGGATACTCTCTTATCTAGCGATGAAGTCCAGCAACTATTGGAAGAAGACGTTGAAAGTTTTATCGAGACTAATCCCAAAGAGCTTAGTAGAAATCTGAGAGCATTTAGACGTCAGCATGTGCTCAAATCAGGTAAAAGGGTTGACTTGCTTCTTGAGGACGGTGAAACGATAGTTGTAGTTGAAATAAAAAAGGGGGCAATAGGTAGAGAGACCTATTCTCAAATTAGTGGCTACCTTCAAGAAGTTAAGGACGAATTCAAACGGAACGTTAGAGGCATTATAGTCTGCAGCGACGTATTACCTCTGTTTGAAGATTTTTATTTGGAGAAAATTGGGAAAGACATCGAGGTTTATCTTTATTCTTGGAAGTTCAATTTAAGGTCCTTGCAAAGGGACTGAGTGTCTAAGTAGGTTAAGCCCTTTTGAAATAAAAGTCATGCCTCTCCCCTTAAAAAGTGGAGAGGGATACAGGGGAGAGATTGAAAATCCTCCATTTTGCCGAAGCGAACAATAAGGCCAAAACGACGTAAAGGGCAGCGTCCCCGAGGTTTGTCCTCGAACTCTGCCCTTCAGATTCACTACACGGGTTAGGCCTGTTACCTCTCCAGGACCATCAGATAACCTGTCATTCGGCTCATGTCAGGGTCACATTCTCGCGGCGTAGCAGTTAGATTGGGGCGGATGCCGCAACGGAACAAGAAAACCCCAGCCTTGTCTGCCGCAAATTCCACTGTCTTGCTACCCTGAGGAGCTATCGCGCCCGTATCCACTGAAAAATCAGCCAGGACCAGGGAATGGACGGCTGCCCTGGGATTATTCACGATGAGGACTATCTTATCCCCCTTCAATACGACCACGGTATTTGGCTCCCACCGGCGAAACGTCCCGATTGTTGTATCCTGAGGAGATATTACCAAAGCCTCGCCCAGCGTCATATTGACCGTGCGGGTTTGCACGGTTAGTCCAGCACCGGGCGCCCCTGCAGGCCCTGCCGGGCCCGTTGCGCCGGCTGGTCCTCTATCTCCAGCAGGTCCAGTAGGGCCTCTTTCGCCCGTAGGTCCCGCTAAGCCCGTTGCGCCGGCCGGGCCCTTGCATGCTGTTCCCAACAAGGCAATAGCAGCAAGCAGGCTCATTACAATCATTAACCATCCGGCTTTACGCTGAAACATTCCCATATACCACCTCCATCTTACGGTATATTCTTAATGTCTTAATGTTAGGCGCCCCATGAGAAGAATTTCAATCCGTAGTACTACTTAAATCTTGGGCTTTGATTATTGTCCGACTTCTGGTCATCACTAAAATTGGTAGACATTTGCCACTTCTTTTATGCTGTCTAGTTTCTCTGATATACTGTCCAAAGGTAGGGGATGGATACCGGAATATACTCAATGACAGAACAAGTGGAATGGAATAAAAGACTGGATTCCAGCTTTCGCTGGAATGACGGTACGGATTGCTTCGCCTTCCGACTGCGTCGGAATGGTCTCGCAATGACAGTTTATGGACAGGCCTCAGAGCATTTGGTTTATAAGCTAAAATAATGAAAATCCTGCACTTTGCCGACC
>JACQOM010000043.1 GCA_016202525.1 Chloroflexota bacterium
ATAACCGACACCTCCACCCGCATAGCGGGGCTACGTACCGCCAAGATAGATGGTCTTTATTCGAGACTAATGATTAGCCCTGATGACATGGAGAGTCTTAAGAAGACCAACCCGCAGATGAAATTTAAACAGGTGCTTAAGTCAGACGTACAGACTCTCCAGTTTGTCGTCAATAATCCGCAGTTACCTTGGTATGACATAAGGGTGCGGCGAGCGCTGGCCACGGCCATAGACAGGGAGGCGATAGCCCGGGATTACTATGGGGGTCAGGCCATGATACACGGGGCGCCACTAACACCCTCCTCTGATTTTATGCCGCTGTACACCCCGCTTGAGCAGTTTCCTCCATCGGTTAAAGAGGTTTATACTTATAATCCAGAGAAAGCCAGACAACTGCTGGCTGAGGCCGGCTATCCCAAGGGCTTCAAGATAACCGTAACTACGTCAACGGAATATGATGTCGACCTGCTGTCGGTGGTTAAATTCTACTTTGCGAAAGTTGGCGTTGACCTCCAAATTGATGTCAGAGAACGAGCCGTCTTTACTTCTATGGCGGCGGGTAAGTCAATTACACAGGCTGCATGGGCCAGAACCACCGGCCACTCACCTTATTCCTTTGAACGCTATGCTAACCCGCAGGCTGCGGCCTCCATTGGTCAAATTAATGACCCACATAATTATGAGGTATATGACTTTATCGCAGCCAACTATATGTTTAACGAAGAGAAGGTCTGGCCGGTACTGAAGGAGTTCTACATCTACTCTCTGGATAAGTCCTGGATGATACACATGCCGGCACCATACCAGTACATCCCGTGGCAACCGTGGGTGAAGGGCTACAGCGGTGAATCCGAGGTCGGTCGTAGTGAGTATATGGGGCAAACCAGGTACCTCTGGATAGACCAGGACCTGAAGAAATCAATGGGATTTTAGTCTTTTCTAATATCTGAGTATAAAGGAGGGTGCTAGAATGAAAAGGAAAGGTATCTGGTTATTATTGAGTTGCTTAGTAGTGCTATCTCTGTTGCTGGCATCCTGTGCCCCGGCGGCACCCCCTGCTCCAACCACTCCGGTCAAACCGACGACGCCGACAACACCAACCGCACCAACAGCACCGACGGTACCGACAACACCAACCGTATCAGGGGCTGAGATGGTGAAGGTTCAGTTGACCAAAAAAGACGGCACAAAAATAGAAAAGCTGATGGAAAAGCCAAAGTACGGTGGGGTATATACCTTAATTCCGGCCAATCCACCGAGAGATTTCGACCCTGCTTATCAAGAACCATCCAGTCTAAATACAATGGTTCAAACGCACAATGTTTTAACAACGCTCGAGTGGTCAAGGGGGCCAAGTGGCACCGGTGAGTATAGCGGTGACTACAGTCTGCACCCGATGACATTCAAGACGGGCATGTTAGCCGAGAGCTGGGATGTACCTGATGACACCACTATCATCTATCACATTCGTAAGGGTGTCCACTTCAGTCTTGACCCCAAGAACGAAGCCAGCCGCCTGGTCAACGGTAGAGAAATGACCGCCGAGGACGTGGCCTTCTCTATATCACGTAACTATTCCGATATCCCCAAGGCCGTACACCGTGTCAGGAGCCTGCCAGAGGAGTGGCCAGTATCAGTAACTACGCCGGACAAATGGACGGTAGTGGTCAAGTCCAAACCGGGAAAGCTGGATGTAGTAATAGCCAACACCTCTGCCTGGATGATCGTCATCCCACCGGAGACGGTCAAGAAATATGGAGATCTGAGTGACTGGAAGAATTCCGTAGGCACGGGAGCATTTATAATAGTCGACCATGTTCCGAATGCTTCTGTCTATTTCGTCAGGAATCCGAACTACTTTCAGAAAGACCCATTCTTTCCGGAGAACCAGCTGCCTTATCTTGACGGTGTCAAGTACCTGTTCATAACCGACACCTCCACCCGCATAGCGGGGCTACGTACCGCCAAGATAGATGGTCTTTATTCGAGACTAATGATTGGCCATAATGACATGGAGAGTCTAAAGAAGACCAACCCGCAGATGAATTTTAAACGGGTACTAAAGTCAGATGTAGAGGCACTCCATTTCGTCGTCAACAACCCTCAGCTACCCTGGTATGACGTTAGAGTGCGCCGAGCGCTAGCTATGGCTATAGATAGAGAGGCAATTGTCCGGGACTACTACCAGGGTGACGCCATTATTCATGGGGCACCAGTAACACCATCCTCTGATTTCATAGCGATGTATACGCCAATTGAACAGTTCCCTTCATCGGTCAAGGAAGTTTATACTTATAACCCCGAGAAGGCTAAACAGCTTTTGGCAGAGGCTGGCTATCCCAAGGGTTTCAAAATAACCGTAACCACCTCAACGGAATGGGATGTTGACCTGCTGACTCTCGTAAAATTCTACTGGGCGAAAGTTGGCGTTGACCTCGAAATCGATATCAAAGAAAGAGGTGTCCTCACCTCCATGCAGGCGAATAAGTCAATCAAACTGGCTGCCTGGGCAAGAACTACCGGTCATTCACCTTATTCCTTTGAGCGTTATGCCAACCCGGAGGCTGCGGCCTCTATCGGTCAAATTCAAGACGCACATAATGATGAGGTGCGTGACTTTATCAACAACAACTATGTACTTAACGAACAGAAGGTCTGGCCATTGCTTAAGGAATTCTATATGTACTCTCTGGATAAGTCCTGGATAATACACATGCCAGCGCCATATGAGTACATCCCATGGCAGCCATGGGTAAAGGGCTACAGCGGTGAATCTGTCACCGGCCGTAGTGAGTATATGGGGCAAACCAGATACCTCTGGATTGACCAGGCCCTGAAGAAATCTATGGGCTTTTAGATTCCAAAGGCTGGAGCCTTAGCGTTTGATAAGATTTTAGGAAGAGACTATAATTAATGTAGAGAATGGGTTGATATACCTGTTCCCGGTTAAGGCGGCCAGGCAGGAGGTAAGTTATGTGGTACGGATGGACCGGCACCCAGTTAGAGATTGACCTGTCAAAAGGAAAGGTTCAGAAAAACCCAGCCGACAGGGCAACTTATGAAACCTACCTGGGCGGGCAGGGTCTGATTACCAAACTCTTCTGGGACAGGGTGCCTCCGGAGACAGAGCCGTTCTCAGCGGACAATCTGCTAATCTTCGGCACCGGACCACTCGTCGGCACAGCGGCGCCCGGAGCTAACCGGACTAATATGGTCACCCGGTCTCCGGCAACTAACCTCCTCACCTTTTCCACCATGGGCGGTTTCTGGGGACCGGAACTAAAATTCGCCGGCTATGACACAGTAATCCTCTCAGGCAAATCCGCTTCCCCGGTTTATATTTACATAAATAACGATAAGGTTGAGATTCGGGATGCCAGTCATCTCTGGGGGAAGGATGTATTCGAGACACAGGAGATGATTCGGCATGACCTGAAGAATGATAAAATCCAAGTCCTGTGTATTGGCCCGGCCGGGGAAAACAGGGTCCATTTTGCCAGTATCGAGCACGGACCAGGTTGTAGCATGAGCCGTGCCGGAGCAGGTGCTATTATGGGCGACAAAAAAGTAAAGGCCATCGCTGTCTATGGCACCAAGGATGTTAACCTGGCACGGCCAGGCCCGTTCCTCGACCTGGTCAAGGAGTTCAATCGGCGCTGTGCGCTCAGACTGGCTCTAAGTGGCGGCAGCGATGACGATGACGGCGGCCAGAAACAAAAGAAGAAAATCGAACTAAAAGTCGACCTGAAAGGCAAAGTGGACGATGAGGGCGAGGCCAGACACCGCGGAAAGAACCTGTACCGCAATTTCGAACTGATGAAGTCGTGGAAGGGACGCGATGAGGCATTGAAAGAACTCTATGCCAAGAGGGGTCGCACTGAAGAGGTTAGCTGCTATAATTGCACTAAACCTTGTCTTCATTCAATCCACCTTCCCGGTGAACATCCGGTCTTTGTAAAGTGCCGCTCCAGGCACCGCTTCACCGGCGCAGCCGATATCCATGACTTCGAATTCAATCTCCGCTGCATAACCCTGGTGCAGAAATATGGACTTGACACCCTTTCTTCCGCTGCCCTGTGTGCTTTTGCCATCGACCTTTACCAGAAGGGCATACTGACCAAAGAGGATACCGGCGGGCTACACCTGGAATGGAGTAACCCTGAGGTCATTCCCGCATTGCTGCACAAGATAGTCTACCGGGAGGGAATCGGTAATATTCTAGCTAACGGGGTTTACCAGGCAGCCCAGCAGATTGGCCATGGGGCTGAGAAATATGCCTACCATACCCGAAAACTGGAGCCACGGGGCAGACAAATGCACGGCTTATCGGGGGCGGTCAAGCTGATTCTTGGCGACCGGCAGGACACCTCCAACTGGGGGACCTATGGCTATGAGGGAATGTCCTTCGAATCCGAGGAATTCAGTAAGTGGTATGCCGATTCAGTATTCTGGGAATATCCGCAGGAGTGGAAGAAAGACGTGCCTTCGGAAGTGACCAAGGTAGATTACGAACTGATGAGCAAGACCATAGCTCATGACGCTGACTCTTGTATTCTAGCCGATTGCCTAGGTTTGTGCCATCACTGGTCGGGAGGCAGAAAATACACTGAGATTATGGACTGGGACCAGGCGGCACTGGTTTCCCATGCCACCGGCCTGAACCTGAATGAAGAAGAGGCGAAAAAAGGCGCTCGGCGGGCAAAAGCCCTTATCCGGGCTTACAATGCCATCCTGGGTGAGAGAATGAAAGCCAGCGATCTGCCGGAACAATTCCTGTCACGCGACCGTGATAAACTGGAGCAGATGCTGGAAAGGACTAACAGGCTAATGGGATATGACCCCGATGGTATTCCGTTCAGAGAAACCCTGGAGGAGCTGGGGCTGGACTATGTCACCAAAGAGCTAGAGAAACACGGTATTTTACCCAAATCCAGCGCTATTCCAGTAGTATAAATGCAGGCGAGGAGGTCATGCTGTGGCCATAGCCAAAAAAATTGACGCTGATTACTTTGCTCTGGAAGTAGGCGCAACCTGGATAGTATTAAATCAAATGTTTGGAAATACTGCGGCGGGATACGCCAAACTGGACAAAGTCAGATGGCTCAAGGGAGAGATTGTATTCGATGAAATCCAGAAGAAGCTGAAAATCCCGCCCGGCGACCCTGTAACCGTGGGTAAAGCCATATCAGCCTACCTGAGCAAAGTAGGCTCTAGCGACGTGCAGTTACACAAAATCTCTGATAACGAATTCCTGTACGCTATGAAACACCCGGTCATGCAACCGATACATCCCCTCCGTGGGGATAATAGGCCTGACTTTGATAAGAACCAGCTGCTACCTTTGCCCGCAGCTGCATTGTTCCGCGCCGCCCTCAAGAGGCTGTGCAACATGGAGGTGGAGGTTATTTCGGTAACGGATGAAACGAGGGCAACGAAACTAAAAGGCAAGCCGGGGTCTTTATGGCGTTTGTCACCAATCAAATGAATCCGGGGGCTTGGTAGTCCAAGCCCTGCAGAAACAAAGTCTCGGTTAGGGAGAAACTAAGAAAAATGAAGGGAAAAAGCATCTGTTCATTGGCTAGTTGCTTGGCGGTATTATCATTACTATTAGCAGCCTGTGCCCCAGCAGTACCGGCAACGCCGACAGCACCCGCAACTCCGACAACTCCGACAACTCCGACTACACCGGTAGCGCCAACAACGCCCGTAGCACCGGTAACATCCGGGGCGGAGATGGTAAAAGACTCACTGGGCAGAATGGTGGAAAAGCCGAAATATGGCGGCGTGTTTACCATCACCCCCACGCAAGCACCGAGGAGTTTTGACCCAGCCCTGGCCTCTCCAACCAATACGAATACTCTGGCTCAAACTCACAACCGTTTAGCAGGGTATGACTGGACAAGGTCGACGGCTGGCACCGGCGAGTTTAGTGCCGACCGTAGTTTGCAGACTGCGACCTTCCAAATAGGAATGTTAGCCGAGAGATGGGATGTAGTCGATGAGAATACTGCCATCTTCCATATCCGGAAGGGAGTTCACTTTGCCCTTGACCCGAACAGTGCTGCCAGCCGCCTGGTCAATGGTAGAGAGATGACCGCCGAGGACGTGGTCTATAGTATCACACGCAACTATTCTGACATTCCCCAGTCTTACCACCGTTCCAGGTCACTTCC
>JACQOM010000046.1 GCA_016202525.1 Chloroflexota bacterium
AAGCGGCTCGTAAAGTGGCTAAAGAGTTAAACTTTCCTTTAGAAGATGGCCCCTATTTACCCGAAGAGTGGTTCAAAGAGGCCGCCTCTCTGGAACAAGAGCCTGAGGGTGGTCGGAGGTGTGAGGTCTGTTTCAGTGTCAGACTGGAAAAGACCTATGCCTATCTGGCAGATTGTGGAGGAGACGCCTTCACCACTACTCTGACGGTAGGCCCCCGTAAATCAGCCAGCGTGATTAACCGGGTGGGTCAGCAGGTTGGCGGGGACAGGTTTCTGGTCAGGGATTTTAAGAAGCAGGCTGGTTTCCAGCGGACCACTGAACTGGCCAGGCAGTGGGCTTTATACCGGCAGCATTATTGTGGGTGTGCTTATAGCCTGCGGGATAGTCTAAATAAATCAGCGCACCAGCCCGTTGGACCAGTGCGCTGACTCTTTCTCTTGGTTATTTCCTCAGCAATCTTTCTATGCCAGCGCTTTAGAATCCCATTGATTTCTTCAGCGCCTGGTCAATCCAAAGGAACTTGGACTGACCCTGATACGTGCCATAAGAGAAAACCTGCTCGCCATTGTAACCTTTCACCCACGGCTGATACGGAATATACTGGGTTGGTGAGGGCATGATTATCTGCCAGCTCTGGTCGAGAATGTAATTATAGAACTCCTTCATTACCGGCCAGACTTTGGCTTCGTTACGCATTACGTTATCCAGGACAAAGTCACGCACCCGGTAGACCTCCGGGTCTTTCAGCATAAAAATCCGGCCACTCTCGTTCTCAGGTGTCCACCTCTCGAAGACATACTGTAAATGAGCAGTATAAAGGTCCCATCCAGTCTGCAGGATGGCACTGCCATTCCTCATGGAAGTAAAGACAGCGTCCTCTTTAACCACAATATTCACATCAACGCCGACCTTAGCCAGATAGAATTTTACTGCCGATAGCAGGTCGAGGTCCCTTCGTGACGAGGTGACTACTTCCATCTTGAAACCATTGGGGTAACCGGCATCAGCCAGCATCTTCTTGGCTTTGTCCGGCTGATATTTGTAAAGCTCCTGGACCTGTGGTGGCAGCTGGTCCAGCGGGGTATACATCGGCATAAAGTCCAGGGTAGGTAATGCCGGTGCGCCAATTAACTCCCCTTTACCCTGGAAGTAATCTTTAAGAATCCCCGGCCGATCTATGGCCATTGCTAGCGCCCAGCGGACGTTCTTGTTATACCAGGGTAACTGCGGATTATCCATCCGGAAAGCAAGACTATGAGGACGGTAGTCCAGAGTCTTGGTATACTTCATCTGCGGGTTGGACTTCAGCAGACTGTCCATCTCATCCGGGGTAAGCATTGTCCGGGAGATGTTATCTACCTTGCCGGTGCGGAATGATGCCAGGATGGTAGACCTGTCTGTTATACTCAGGTACTTGACTCCATCCGGGTAGGGCAACTGGTTCTGCGGGTGGAAGGGGTCATGGTCCCAGTAGTTGGGGTTTCTGACGAAGGTCATGGAACTGCCGGGTAAATAGTCTACTATCATATACGGACCCGTGCCGACAGAAGTCTTCCAGTCCTTCAAATCACCGTATTTCTTGACCACCTCTTGAGGGATTGAGAATATCCAGTCGGAAGTACTGAATAGTACCGCGTCCAGCTTTCCCTGCTTGGACTTGACCACCACCGTGTATTTATCGGTTGCGTTTGCCGATACCGGCCACTCTTCCGGTAAATTCCTGGAACGCATTACCGAACCGTTCAGATTCTCAAAAAAGTTCCGGCTGATAGAGTAGACCACATCATCAGCGGTCAGCTCTCTGCCGTTGACCAGCCGGCTGGCTTCGTTCTTCGGGTCGAGGGCAAAGTGGATTCCTTTGCGGATGTGATAGATGATGGTGGTCTCATCAGGTATATCCCAGCTCTCTGCCACCAAGCCTATCTTGAATGTCATCGGGGATATGCTGTAGATGCCGGTCCACTTACCGGTGCCGCTGGGCCCCGTTTTCCAATCCAGGCCGACCAGAAAATCATGAGTCAGAACATAGGCTGTGTTATTGGATGGTTCAATAAAAGCCGGGTCGAAACCCCTTGCCTCTGTCCAGGGGATGATGTTAAATACACCACCATACTTTGGCTTTTCCACCAACCTACCCAGCGAATCCTTCACCATCTCCGGACCTGTAGGTGTGGGCGTAGGTGTGGTGGGCGTAGGCGTGGTCGGGGTAGTTGGCGTCGTTGGCGTCGTGGGGGTGGTAGGTGTGATGGGGGTCGTTGGCGCCGCCGGGGCGCAGGATGTCAGCACCACCGATAATACTACCAGACAACTCAGTATCAACCAGACAACTTTCCTTTTCATTTTACTCCTTTTTTATTTGATTAAGAAGGCCGGAAGTTCGTTTGCCAGCCCCCTTTTTGATATGTTTCCCTTCTTATTATCTCATTAGGCCTTTAGAATCCCATACTCTTCTTCAGTGCCTGGTCAACCCAAACATAGTGTATGAAGCTAAATTGAAAACTGGGACCGACCATATATTCACCGTGATAATTTTTCACCCAGGGCTGCCACATGGTGTACTCCCAGGCTGTCGGGAAGTCCACTCCCCAGACCTGCTGGACGATATAATCATATGTTTCATTCATTAGCGGGTAAGCTTTAGCGTCGTTAAGCATGAAGAATTCACCGAACTTAAGAATTGCCTTATTGACCCGTGGGTCGTCAATCATGCTTAAGTTCCCGGCGTCAGTCGTCCGGTAGCGCTCCCAGGTATGCGATGACACAGTCCCGGCGCCGTAGATTGCTTCATTATGTGTCCTGCCGTTGGCAATAGAAGTGTAGACGCCGGTTTCCTTCACTTGTATGTCCAGAGAAACGCCAATTTTGGCAAAATATTCTTTGGTGAGGGATACCTCGTCGATGCGGTCTGAGGTTCCTTCGACAACCACTTCCATTTTGAAACCCTTGGGATAACCGGCGTCAGCCAGCAGTTGTTTCGCCTTCTCCGGTTGATATTTCACGGCGTCCTGGAAAGCCTGCGGCCATTTATCGAGTGGACGGGCTACCCCCAGCGTAAGCCATACCTGATAGGGCACCTGCGGGTAAGAGGTGAATTCGGCTTTGCCACCATATAAATCCTTCACTATCGCTGCCCGGTCAAGCGCCATATTCAGTGCCTGGCGTACCCTGATGTCATGCCAGGGCTGCGCCGGCCGGTCCTGCCTCATGAATAAATAAAAAGGATAGCCGGGAAAATGTTTGTACTGCACCTCGGGTCTGGTCGAGAGTATACTGGATACCCCGTCCCAGTTAAGTCCGCCCTTTCTCCCGCCTAGGTGGTCGAGCTTGCCGGTGCGGAATGCCGCCAGCCGGGTAGATTTATCTGATATTTGAAGTAGCTTCAAGGCGTCGACATAGGGTAACTGGTTCCCCTTCCCCGTGCCTATTGGGTCCCGCATCCAGTAGTTAGGATTCCTGATTAAAGTGGCGGCACTATTTTGAACATAATCTGTCAGCATGAAGGGGCCGGTACCAACAGAATTAGTCCACTCCTTGAAATCTCCATATTTCTTTCTGGCTTCACTGGGGTATACAGATGTGGAAGTACCCAGTCTCTGGAATATAACGCCCTGCATTCCGGGGGGAGTCTTGACAACGACGGTATACTTATCCGGTGCCGAATATCCTAACGGACGCTCCTCGGGCATGGTCCTAGTCTGATAAAACCCCCCTGGGGCTGTATATGCTGTGCTAAATTGGTCAACCATATCATCGGCGGTCAACTCTCTGCCGTTAACCAGCCGGCTGGCCTCGAACTTGGGGTTAAGGGCAAAGTGCACCCCTTTACGGAGGTGAAAGACGATAGTTACCCCGTCAGGAAATTCCCAGCTCTCCGCCAGAGAACCCACCAGGAATTGAACCATGGGTGAGGATGTCTGCCAGTCGTTTTCATTGGTGCCGGCTGGTCCCTTTGTCCAATCTCCCGTCATCAGGTTTTCATTGGTTTGCCAGCCGGTAGGTATGTTAGCTACCTCAAGGTACACAGGGTCAAAGCCTCTAAATCCAACCGTTGGAGCAACGGTGAATATTCCTCCATACTTTGGCGCTTCAACTCCTGGCGTGGATGGCGCTGTTGGTGTGGTAGGTGTTGTTGGTGTTGTCGGTGTTGTCGGCGTGGTCGGTGTTGTTGGTGTCGTCGGTATAATCGGGGTCGTCGGTGCTGCAGGAGCGCATGATGCCAGTATAAGAGATAATACCATCAAACAACTTACTGTTAACCACGCAGTTCCTCTTTTCATTTTTGTCCCCCCCACCTGAAGCATTTTTAGGTTAGTATTCAGCTATAAAGTTAGCATCTGTTTCCCTGTTTGTCAAGCTTTAGTCGTGCTGTTTAATTCGATAATCCATTCTTATTCGGCGGTTTTGGTTTGACGCACTCAGCCGGCAGAGGTAAAATTAAGCGCTATTCCGGTTCGTGAGTGAAATGAAAGACGAAAGTAAGACGAAGAGACAACTGGTAGAGGAACTGGCTGAACTGCGCCGGCAGGTTACCGAATTTGAGAAATCGGAGAGTCAGCGAAGGCAGGAAGGGGAGCTATTACACATATTCCGAATAAGTTCACCGATTGGTCTATTTATCATTCAGGATGGTAAGTTCCAGTTTATCAACGACGAATTCCGTAAAGTTACCGGTGGCAGAGTGGGCGAGCTACTAGCTACTAACCCTATGGAGCGTGTCCTGCCTGAGGACAGGGAAATGGTCAGGGAGGAAGCAATCAAGATGTTGAAGGGTGAGCGGTCTTCGCCGTACCGCTACCGGATTGTCAACCAGGACGGGCAGACCCGGTGGATGCTGGAAGGGGTCGTTTCCGTCCAGTATCAGGGCAGGCGGGCTGTCCTGGGACATTCTATGGATATTACCGAACGGGTAGAGGCCGAAGCGAAGCTGCAGCAGCTTTACGAGCAGGAAAGGGAACTGCGCCAGGAACTGGAAACAGAGGTACAGAGGCGGATTGAATTTACCCGGGCACTGGTGCACGAGCTGAAGACCCCGCTAACGCCCGTTCTGTCTTCGAGTGACCTGCTGCTGGCTGAACTCCATGATGAGCCCTGGCTGAGCATTGCCCGTAATATCAACCGTGGAGCTGCCAATCTCAGCAAAAGGATTGACGACCTTCTCGACCTGGCCAGAGTTGAGATTGGGACGCTTAAGGTAAATCCGAAGGCGCTGGACCCGCAACCGCTGCTGAACGCAATCGCCGACGATATGACGGCAATGATTTCAGGTAACGGTCAATCGTTAGTCCTCGACCTGGGGGTTTCGTTGCCTCAGGTATTGGCTGACGAGGAGCGGCTGCGCCAGGTAGTACTCAACCTGCTGATTAATGCCTCCAAGTTTACTCCTGAGGGCGGTACGATTACCCTAAGAGCCAGGGCGAGGGATGGTTCTATGGTGGTCGAGGTGCAGGATACGGGCCAGGGTATCCCTGAAGAAGAGCAACAGCGGATTTTCCAACCTTATCACCGTCAGGTCAGCGACCGTGAGCACCTGAGCGGGTTGGGTCTAGGGTTGGCGCTGTGCAAAAACCTGGTGGAGCTTCAGGGTGGTAAGATATGGATGGAAAGCCAGGTGGACAAAGGCTCGACGTTTGGGTTTTCGTTGCCATTAGCTGTTGGCAGCCGGCAAGCGGAAGGTTTTAAACAGGGGGTAACCGATGAAAGTTCTTCTCATTGAAGATGACCGGGAAATTATCGAGGCTATTTCTCTGGCCTTCCAGATACGGTGGCCTGAAGCTAAAGTACTCTCTACCCGT
This sequence comes from Chloroflexota bacterium, assembly GCA_016202525.1. The sequence continues at coordinate 5,793 of JACQOM010000046.1, forward strand.
CTGGGTAAACATGGAGTCGAGCTGGTTGAGACCGAGTCGCCCGATATCGTTATTCTCGACCTGGGACTGCCTGATATTAATGGCTTCGAGGTATTACAGCAGATTCGTCTCTTTTCCCATGTCCCGACTATTATTCTGACGGTGCGCTCGGATGAGGCGGATGTCGTCAAGGGGCTGGAATGGGGGGCTGACGACTATATAACTAAACCGTTCCGGCAGATGGAGCTTCTGGCGCGGGTCAAAGCCCTGATTCGGCGGCGCAGCCCTTCGGAAGAAGAACAACTTGCTTATGGCCGGTTACGTCTTAATGCTACCACCGGTCAGCTCTATCAAGACGGCAAAGAAATCGCCCTTACCGTAACGGAGAGTCATATCCTGGGTCATCTGATGCGGAATGGCGGCCGTGTGGTCACCCATTCGAGTCTGGCTGAGGCGGTGTGGGGTGATGACTACCCGGGTGCGACCGATAGTCTCAAGGTTCATATCCGGCGCCTGCGGGAGAAGATTGAAGCTAATCCGGGTAATCCCGAGATTATTCTCACCCGAGCGGGTGTTGGCTACTTTCTGGCGAAGCCGGATTAACCCTGGAAGCAATCACTCTATGCGCGTCCGCCGGTTTCTTTGAACTCTTTTTAACTGTCCACGCTCAAATTGTAACCTCTTTGTTACCGTTTTGTAACCTTCAGCTAACCTTTGACGGTAATTCTTAATGTTCTCTTAACCCCGCGGATATAGACTGTAATTGAAAGTAAATAAAGAAGGAGGTGAAAAATGGAAGAGCTATTAAAGGCAATCTCAGTAACCGGCCAGGTTATCGGGTTAATTATCGGAGATGACTTTGTTACTCCCGAGACACAGGTAATAGAGCGGTATCCCAACATTCAGTTTGACTTCTAATCCCTCGAATCCTTCTTGAGGCGTACACTAAAGTACGCTTTCTTTATGGCTGGATAACACTTCGGGGGCACTGTTTCACTGGTAGTGCCCACTTACCAAAGCAAAAAGTTGCCCCCCGGTCCATCGCCAAATCTGAAGCTCATGAACCAGTTTCCTATTTTTAGCTACTCGGCTTCATGTCATTGTTGCTTCTGTTATCGTTCCGCCAAAAAATTCCTTTCCGCGCGATTGAGACATAGTATTTAACTTGCCGCAGATTGACAATCCAGACGGTAATCACTAAACTGAAACTCAAAATACATTAGAGGAGTCGGGAATTGTCAGTTGAAAAAAAGGGTGAGAAGTTCAAGTGTAATATCTGCGGTAATGAGGTGACGGTTACCCAGGTCGGTGGCGGCACCCTGGTTTGTTGTGACGAGGACATGGAGAAAGTCGG
>JACQOM010000053.1 GCA_016202525.1 Chloroflexota bacterium
AGCTACAATAATGCGAGTGGGCCGCTAGCTCAACTGGTAGAGCAGCTGACTCTTAATCAGCAGGTTCAGGGTTCGAGACCCTGGCGGCTCAGTTTGAAAGTCTTGTATTAGATATGATAACCTAAAAGCCAGATTGCGCTTTGTAATCCAGTATATTTAGCATTCTGCTCACTATTGAGGCGGAATACCGGTTCAGTTAAGCTGGCCGGTGGTATAACCGTAGGGAGCGATAATATGGAAGATTCGGATCCGAATGAACCTATCCCCAAATCCGCCAAAGCTAAAGACTACCATCAGCGAGTCTGGCTACCGCGAGCATCAAAAGGGCTGAGCGAGATGAGATCCCTACCAGTGACTGTTTTCGTATGTGGCCCTACAGAACAATCACAGGCCCTAACCCGTAAGAAAATCGATACGGTGAATGCTCTGCGAAAGTTAGGTCATGATGCCAGCTTAGGAGAGGAACTCGTAGCGGAATTAAGCAAGCAAGATAATGATGCAGGGAACTCTATTCAGACAGCGAATACTTATGAGCTTATTGCTGCATCAAAATCAGACCTAATAGTTGTATTTTGTGCTTCCCCTGGTTCTATTGGAGAGACGCATGAATTTTTGTCAGTGTCGACTATTGGGCAGAAGACTCTAATCTTTATTGATGAACAATACAGTAATAGCTATACTGCGGTGGGCATATTGAGCTCACATAAGAAACTACGTCGGCCGTTGGAAACTTACAAATCACCAGAGGATATCGACAACTGCACTTTAATGGGGAAAGTCATAGATTGGGTACAGAACTACCAAAGTGCAAGATGGATTTCAACGTTACGAGAAGAATAGTAGGCATAATACTATGGTGATAGCAAGAAATCAACCCTTGTTGCAGTACATCAGTGAAAATCGTGCGGTGGTATCGGCTGTAAGAAATCCCATTGCCATGTGGTTACTGGGATATATATCGTGCTACGGCCCTGTACCGCAAATTGAGTTAGATGAATCTCTCGAACTGTCCAACGCAGGGGAGTTGCATCGTATTGTGCAGGAATTGGTCGAAGGTGGACTAGTCGAATACCGAAAAGATGGTTTGTTCGAGGTATCGAGAAATGGCGCGCAGCTGGGTAGAATGCTCGGGATCACCCCGGAATCTATGACCGGGTACGAAAAATCATCCATATCGTGTGACGTATTCCAAATACAAAACGTGAAAATAAAGGAGGCTAAAGAGAATAGCAGGACAGAGTTGGTTGACCAGTTAGTATATAAACCACGACTCTACGGCGAAAGAGAAGGGTATCACTTTGGATTCGTAGAGTGTAAAACAATAAAGGATGAAATCGTTTATGGGTATTTTACTCAGGAATACTGGGACCATTCGCTAAAATATGACGACGGTTTAGAGAGACAAGAGCAATGGGATACTAGAAATATGAATATTCTCTTCGTCTGGCCGCTAAGATCACAGGTAATCATCCTTCAGGACACACGGTTTTTTGGTTCGTCATTAAGTATGACAACAGCAAAGAACCGCATAGTCATGCTCCTAAGTTTACTTCTTGACCACTGTAAGTTCGAGCGAACTGGTGACGTGCTCTTAAGTCCATTTGAGCGCACTATGTCACAAGAGGAGATGTTGGAGGTTCTGGCGCGTGAAGACGTAGTCAGTAAAGTTGACATAGGGCTAGAAACCCAAGAGCCACTTCAAGGAGCATTCCCCGTCTTCAATCCTAGAGAAGATTGGAATGAGATGCTTCGTCAAATAATAAATGATTATGAAATACCAAATCTCGCGAGTGTTGTGTTTAAGGCTAAACGGATAGGTACCTTGAGTAGGTCAAAAATTACTAAGGCTCTCGCGATGGCGGGACAACTTAAAAATCTCGATTTAGGCAGGGGGAAAAATAAACGGACTGTTACTAAGAAGATTCCAATTCATGTAGGTCAGGTCAACGTAAGCGAACCGGCACAAGAGGATGAAATTCTAGGGGTTCTTGGATTCTTGCAGGACCGTGTTGGTATTTCTTTTACCGATCTACCAATCAATACTATTACAAAAGACAGCCAGATGCGGCTTCAAATATAGTACTACTTCGTTTCCTCGCCTTTCCGGTTCGCTTAGTTAGGAACCCCTAACAATTTCCCGTAATTGTTCATGACTTTATGAAATAAGTGTATCAGTTAAATGAACTGTCCTGAATACTAACTAATGAGATTCGAATCCTATTAAAGCCTGAAGGTTTTGGGGGAAAGTTCTACCTTTTACCTATACAAGACTCAGATTCAAATTCCTTCCTTTTGCACCACCTATTTGCTTAACTTTTAGCCGCTAAGGTGTATAATACTTCTCAGTCATCAATTCTAATTTAAGAAATACCGAAAGTATGAATGTATTTTCCCTGATAATACTGGCTGCCCTTATTCTGGAATTTGCTCTTGAGCTGGCGGCGAACCTGCTCAATCTGAAAGCCCTGGACTCGGAGGTGCCTCCCGCTCTGGCAGGCATCTACCAGGCCAGCGACTACCGGAAATCCCAGGAATACATCCGCGCCACCACGCGTGTCGGTCTGGTGAGCAGCGCCTTCAACCTGCTGTTATTGCTGGCTTTCTGGTTTTCCGGGGGCTTCAATTACTTCGACCGGATTATCAGAGGGTGGGGCTTTGTATCCGTTGTCAGCGGGCTGCTCTACATCGGCATCCTGCTCTTAGTCTACAGCCTGCTGATGCTGCCATTCAGCATCTACGGCACCTTCGTCATCGAAGAGCGGTTCGGCTTTAACCGCACGACCCCGCTCACATTTTTTCTGGACAGAGTTAAGGGGTTAGCTTTAGCCCTGCTACTGGGCGGACCACTGCTCGCCGGAGTCCTGGCGCTGTTCCAGTATGCCGGAGCTTACGCCTGGCTTTACTGCTGGGCGGCGGTCACCGTCTTTTCATTAGCCATACAGTACATCGGCCCGACCTGGATTATGCCGCTCTTCAATAAGTTCACGCCCATGGAGCCGGGAGAACTGAAAGAAGCCATTCTCAGCTACGCCGGTTCGGTCAACTTCCCCGTTAAAAACGTTATGGTGATGGACGGTTCGAAACGCTCCAGCAAATCGAACGCCTTCTTCACCGGATTCGGCAAGAACAAGCGTATTGCCCTGTTCGACACGCTGATAGCACAACATAGCGTCCCGGAAATGGTAGCCGTGCTCGCCCATGAAATCGGGCACCACAAGAAAAAACACGTTCTTCAGGGAATCGTCATCGGCATCATACACACGGGGGTAATCTTCTTCCTGCTGTCGTTTTTCCTGGGCAGCCCGGGCCTGTACCAGGCTTTTTATCTGACACAACCGTCCATTTATGCCGGACTGCTGTTTTTCGGCTTGCTCTACACGCCGCTGGAATTAGTCCTGTCGATAGCGATGCAGATGATTTCCCGGAAGCACGAGTATGAAGCCGACCGCTTTGCCGCCGAGACCGTCGATGAGCCACTCAGTCTCAGTGAGGCACTCAGGAAACTGGCAACCACCAACCTGTCAAACCTGACACCGCACCCCTTCTATGTTTTTCTGAACTACTCCCATCCGCCTCTCCGGGAACGGATACAGGCAATCGAAGAGGTCAAGCGCCAGCCTCCAGAGCACGCCACCGAAAAAGCCTAGCTTTAGAAAATGACATTCAGCTCCGGCGCTGCCAGATAATACCGATTAGCCCCACAATAAGCCCAACCGAGTACAGCGCGTAAGCCAGAAAGCTCAGTATAAAGCTCGGCGAAATCAGCCGGATGACCATGAACAGAAGCAACAAAAACCCGCCAAGGATAAGGGCCGCACCCAGAAAAATCAACTTCAGTGGGCTTATTGCTTTCATTTGCGGTAAAGCCAGCACATCGCAATATGCCCCGGCACCGGCTCAAACTCAGGGGGGTCTATCTTATCGCACAGTCCGGACATAAAAGAAGGGCAACGCGGGTGGAACCGGCAGGCCGCGGGCGGATTCAATAGACTCGGCGGCTCTCCCGGAGGCACCTCTCTAAAGGTCTGAGCATTCGCGGCATCGGGGTCGGGGATAGCAGCAATCAGAGCCTTACTATAGGGATGATACGGACTGCTGAGAAGACTCCCTGCGGCCGACTTCTCAATTATTTGGCCGGCATACATCACCAGAACACGCTGGGAGAAGTAGCGGACTGTAGCCAGGTCATGGGTAACATAAAGCACACTGAGGTCGTGTGCCTGCTGCAACTGCTTGAGAAGCTGGAGCACCTCCACCCTGACCGAAGCATCGAGCATAGAAACCGGCTCATCGGCCACGACCAGTTTGGGCTGCAAAATAATGGCCCGGGCGATTACCACCCGTTGCTGCTGCCCGCCGCTGAGCATATGCGGAAACTTGGGCAGGAAATCCTCAGGCGGTAATAGTTTCACCTCTTCCAGAGCCTTACGTACCCGGTTCTCAGTTTCAATTCGGCCAGTTACCTTGTTAATCAGCAGAGGCTCTCGCAAAATCTGGTGCAGGGTCATGAACGGTGGTAGCGCACCATAGGGGTCCTGCTGCACATACCCCACCTGGGAATGGTACCATCGCAGCCTGTGTGCCTCCATACCTCTCAAGTTCTCTCCCTGAAACAGGATGTCACCCCTTGTCGGCCGGTGCAGACCGAGAATAGTCTTGGCCAGTGTCGACTTGCCGGAGCCGCTCTCCCCGACCACGGCTACCGCCTCACCACGCTTGATATCAAAACTTACCCCGTCGACAGCCCGCACGAACCCGGCACGGCCAAAGCCCCACCGTTTTAGCTCGAACCATGTTGCCAGGTCTTTCACATCAAGGAGATGGTTATCGCCGCTAGTTTCGGTCATACGTACAGCCAACACTTCACCTTCCGGCCGTCAGGCAATTCCTTCATAGGCGGCTCATCATCGCACGGAGCAAAGCGGTGCTCACAGCGCGGGGCAAAACGGCATCCCTTGAACGGATTGATTAACTCTGCCGGCTGCCCCGGCACGATTTCGGGCGCTTTCTCCCCGTGAACCCTCGGCACACTGCCCATCAGCTTCTGCGAGTAAGGGTGGAGGGGTTCACGGTAAAAAGATTGAGCACTGGCCAGTTCAATGATTTGTCCGGCATACATGACAGCAATTCTATCCGCCAGCTCGCTGCAAGCACCGACGTCATGGCTGACAAAGATAAAACTCCTCTCGGATTTCTGCTTGATGCGTTTCAGGATATTCATAATGTTAGCCTGGGTCAGCACATCCAGCGCGGAAGTCGGCTCATCGAGTATGAGCAATAGCGGGTCTGCCACCAGAGCCATAGCGATGGCTGTCCGCTGCCGCATACCTCCGCTAAGCTCAAAAGCGTAGCGCTG
>JACQOM010000044.1 GCA_016202525.1 Chloroflexota bacterium
GCCTTATCTTCACTGGCGCCAACCCGCCCGATATTTTTGAGGCAGCACCTGGCTGGTGCAATCAAGGATTGTTCCGCAATCCGGTTGGTTGACAGACCGGTGTTGGTTGATACTACCTGCCAGTAACCGGCAAGCAGACGGGCTAGTGTTTCTGGAGTCTCTTTGCCGAGGTTCTCTGAGTCAGTGGGGACAATGCCCCAGCAGATAATGCCACCGCCTCCGATAAAATCGGCGATTTCACGGGCGTATCCTTTGGGCATGAGTCCCATCTGGTAAGCATCGAAGGATAAAAGTTCAACCCCCAGCTTTAGCAGATAGGAGAGGTTGACACTGGCACAGAGGTGCAAAGCTCTGGGTACATCGAAGCCGCTGAGGAAGCCGTGGTAGTCCTGTCTGGCCTGTAAATCATTGTAGCCGGACAGTCCGCTGAAGACCCAGCCTAACCCGGGCTCATCCAGCCAGACAAAGGCGTTTTGATTCTTTTCTTTGAGCTGGTGGTATTGGTGGTTGACCTTCCTCTGGATGAAGTCGAATAACAGCGCTCTGACCCCATCATTGTAGATGATGGGGCGGGAGGTCTCGTCAGTAACTCTGAAGCCGAAGCTGACCGGGCCGTTTATCTGCCCCCGGATGGCGGAATAATGCTTCAGGTCCCTGGCTAAAAACTGATGGTAGGCTACCGAGTAGTCCCGGCTTAAGGCGAAGGTCTCAGGCTCAGTCATCTTCAGGGAATAATTGATTATCTCCTCTTCGAATCGGGTAGTATCGAAGCTGATTTTCTTGTTACTGGGGTCGAGGACAATGCCCGGGAAGTTCTGCGATGTCTGGACATACATATCCTCATAGAAGCTGAGATTGGGTAATTGCGGGTAGAAGGGTATATCCAGGCTGAGGGCTAAATCCAGAGCTCTTGCCACATTGTTATGGGGCATGATACCCATCGCTGTGGTCTGGCAACCGCCCGGAAGTTTCAGCCTGTTACTTGCCATCGCCCATTTTCAGGTCGCCCTTGATACCAATGGTTATTTCCTTTAGCGGGATATCTTTACCGCTTAACTGTACTGCCTGCCGTGCCATATGCACCAGCCCGAAGCAGCAGGGCACTTCCATGTGGACTACGGTCAGGCTCCGGATATCCGACTGGCTCAGGACGCTGGACAGTTTCTGCAGGTGTGCCTGGAAGTCATCCAGTTTGGGACAGGCAACCAGCAGGCTGTGGTCCTTCAACAAGTCCCGATGAAAGCCAGCGTAAGCAAAGGGAACGCAGTCCGCGGTCAGCAGCAGGTCGGCCCCTTGCAGGAAAGGCGCTGTTGGCGGTACGAGAGCAAGCTGGACCGGCCACTGGTTCAGGGTTGATGGTGGAGAGAATGTCTCTACCGGGGTGGCTTCTACGGTTGCCGGCCGTTTAAACCGGGTAACCATTGCTGAGGAACAACTACAGGGAGGGTTTTCTTCGTCATGCTTCTTTTTCAGGTGGAGCTTAACCGCCTCTTCATCAAAATCATCGGCGACTCTCTGTTCAATGGTCAGAGCCTCTTGAGGGCACTCTACCAGGCAGGCAGCCAGGCCATCGCAGTATTTTTCGCTGACGAGTTTTGCCTTACCATCAATAATCTGCAGAGCGCCTTCCGCGCAGGACAGGACGCATAGGCCGCAGCCGTTACATTTCTCCTTGTCAATCTTGATGATTTGCCTCATCGTTTTTGTTACCATTTTAGCTCCTTTGGGATACGGAACATTTTAGTCTTTACCATGTAGTGCCTGCCATTTTTCTTCTCCCAGGCACTGGCGGGCGGAAGCACACCAGTTGACACAAGAAGCAATTCCCTCCCGGTAAATCATCTCGCCACATTTCGGACATTTCACTTTGGCTTCGTCAGAGAAGATTTCAACTTCCGCGCGGCAGTTGGGACATTTATATATTGCTACCCGCAGGTTTTTCGGGTCCTGACCCGGACATCTGGCATACATTCTTATTGCCTCCTCTACTGGCAGCATTAGCAACCGGGCGTTCGGGAAAGTGTTAATTCCATAGCTAAATTATAACACAAACGATTTGCTGCCTGCCCCATTTAGCCGACAATGAGATCAGGGTACAGCCGTTAGTCAGGGTATTGCCAGAGGGATAAATTAAAAAGAGGCCGGCAGATTGACGCCAGCCCCCATTTTCTTGTTGCCTTAGGCTAAAAGCCCATTGATTTCTTTAAAGTCTGGTCGAGCCAGACCCAGGTGGGCCAGTTATATGGAGTAGTGTAGCCAACAATCCATTCACCGTGGTAGTTTTTCACCCAGGGCCACCACATGGTATAAGTGTACGGGCCGGGAAGGTCTATGTACCAGGCCTGTTCCAGGGAATATTTATAGGCTCCTTTCACTATGGCCGCTGCCTTGGGTTCATCGAATACATAGACTGCTTTAAAGTCTTCTTGAGCCTTGTTCATTACAGGGTCGTCGACCATGCTGAGATTAGATGCGTCCGCTGGCTGGAACTTATGCCAGGCATAAGGAGTAGTAACCGAGCCGCCGGTAAAGTAGGCCTCAGTGTGCGACCTGGCTGCCCCGATGGAATTGTAGACACCGAGTTCCCTGACGGAAATTTGCATGTCAACGCCAATTTTGGTCCAGTAGGCTTTAACCAGTGATAGCAGGTCAACGTCCTTAGCCTGGGCGATTACTTCTATCTTAAAGCCCTTGGGATAACCGGCTGACTCCAGCATCTTTTTTGCCTTGTCCGGTTGATAGGTGTACATATCCTGGACTGTCTGGGATTGCTGGTTAAGTGGAGTGTACTGGGATATATACATGGAGATGGGGGATGCCGGGAAAGCCAGTTTCTCAGCATGACCGCCAAAGTAGTCTTTAACTATTTCATCCCTGTTGATTGCCATTTGCAGTGCCTGTCTCACCTTGAGGTTACGCCAGGGTTGTTCCGGCTTATCCAGCCTCATAGCAATCACTTGCGGGTCAATCGGGGGTTCTTCAAAATATTTCAGCTGGGGAGTGGTCTTGGTCAGTTGGACGAAGTCTTCCCACAGAACGCGGGATAACTGGTGAATCTTGGCAGTGCGTAGCGCGGCTATCAGAGTAGACCGGTCAGGAATGATGAGCATCTTGGCGCCTTCCAGATAGGGTAGCTGGTTCCCCTTGCCCGGGCCAACTGGGTCCTTCATCCAGTAGTTGGGATTCCTGACGAAGGTGGCGATACTACCGGAAACAAAATCGTTTAACATAAACGGTCCGGTGCCAACACTGTTCTTCCAGTCCTCGTAGGCCTTGGCCCCAAATTTCGTTATCGGTTCTGGCGGTAGTATTGCCAGAAAGCTATAGGTGGCTTCAAAGAGCGATTGAATCCAGCCTTTAGTACCCTTCAGCTCGACCGTATATTTATCCAGCGCTTTTGCCGATACGGGTCGCTCCGGCGGTGTCATCCTGCCCAGAAACTGACTGGTAGGGGCTTGGCCGTCCATGTTATATATCCGCCTAATAGAAAAAACAACATCGTCGGCAACAAGCTCTCTGCCACCTACCAGACGGCTGGCTTCACTGCTTGGATTAAGTGCCCAGTGGATTCCCTTACGGAGGTGATAGATGATGGTTTGGTCATCGGGTAATTCGTAGCTCTCGGCGAGAGCAGGAGTGTTGAGGTTAAGTAAAGGTACCCAGGTCTCAAAAGTGGTCTCACCGGTGCCGGCCGGTCCTTTTGCCCAATCGCCAACGTATAAATTCTCGTTAGTTAGGGAAGCAGTATAGAGTGAAGCCTGATGGGTGTAAACGGGGTCGAACACGCCTCTAAATGGGCTGGCTGTAGTGTAATAAAGTGTCCCGCCATACTTGGGTACTTCCGTGGCTGGTGCTGCAGGTGTTGTTGGTACCGTGGGCGTTGTAGGTGTCGTTGGCGTTGTCGGTACTGTTGGTTTTGCCGGGGTTGTCGGTGCGGTTGGTGTCATTGGTGTTGTCGTAGTTGCCGGGGCACAGGTAGCCAGAACCATCGCCAGCACCATGAAGCAGCTTATTGCCAACCAGATAATTTTTTTCTTCATTCTTCCTTTCTCCTCTTCTCAGCTCAACAAATATCAAAAATCGCTCTTTTCAGAGCGCCTTCTAGCTATTATCTTATTGGGTTTTAGAAAGCCCTGTCAAGTAGTGGGTTAAAATCGTGCCGCAGATTCGACTCAGGCAGGCTTGACGGTGGTCTTTAAATACCGTATTATGTGAGTGAACGTGGAAAACATAACCTTAACTATCAATGGTTCTTCAGTTAGCGGCCGTGAAGGGATGTCCATACTTGAAGTCGCTAAAGAAAACGGAATCGATATTCCTACCCTGTGCTATATTGCGGAGCTATCACCTACCGGAGCTTGCCGTATCTGCGTGGTTGAAGTAGAAGGTTCGAGAGCTCTGGTGGCTGCCTGCCATACCCCGATAGCTAAGGGAATGGTGATACAAACCCACTCTCCTAAAGTCCTGGAAACTCGCAAGGTGATAGTGGAGCTTCTACTGGCCAGTCATTGCGGTTTTTGCATGATATGTGAGAAAGCCAATATCTGTGATTTGCGCAAGATTGCTGCCGACCTTGAGGTGGGGCTCCCCCGTTTTGAGACGGAAAAACGCTTCTACCAGATAGAAGATGTCAGCCCCTATGTCCAGCGGGACATGTCAAAGTGTGTTTTGTGCTGGAAGTGTATCAGGGCTTGCCGGGAAATAGCCAAGAAAAATGTTTATGCCACGGCTTACCGTGGTTTTGATGATAAGGTGGTGGTTGATTGTGACCAGCCACTGAATAAAGAGGTCTGCCGGGATTGCGGTATTTGCATTAATTATTGCCCTACCGGAGCGTTGACCAGGCCCAAGAAGCTGGGTGAGGCAAAGAAAGGAAAGCCACTGGTAATCAGCGGTTAAATGCCGGTGGCCCCAGGGAAGAGATGCCCAAAGTTCAGCAGCAAAGCAAAGAACATCAGAATGTGCTAGTCCTTTTGCAAAAAGCCCAGGAGAAGTCCGGTTATATCCCTGAAGACTATATGGCTGAGGTAGCCCGTTCACTCGATGTTTCTCTCAGTGAGGTGTTCGGGGTAGCTACCTTCTATTCCTTCCTGACCTGTAAACCGCTGGGCAGGAATGTAATACGGGTTTGTAAGAGTCTTCCTTGCTGTCTGAAAGATGCCCGGATGATAATCAAGAGCCTTGAGAGCGAGCTGGGGATTAAGCCCGGTGAGACTACGAGCGACGGTAAGTTTTCTCTCACTTTAACCAATTGTATCGGCGCCTGTGATAAAGCTCCGGCGATGATGATTAATGATGATACCTATACCGATTTGACACCCGGGAAAATATCACAAATTCTGAAAAAGTGTAAGTAAGGTCTGAGAGGATTATCTGTGCCACAAAAAAGGGTTGTGCTCCAGAACTGCGGGGTTATCGACCCCCGGAAAATAGATACTTATTTGAGCCATGATGGGTTTAAAGCCTTACAGAAGGCGTTAGCCGGGACTCCCGAGCAGGTTATCGAAGAGGTCAAAACATCAGGGCTGAGAGGGCGGGGTGGAGCTGGCTTTCCCTGCTGGCTGAAATGGGACCTGGCCAGAAAATCGCCGGGGGCTGAGAAGTATGTCATCTGTAATGCCGATGAAGGCGAGATGGGTACCTTCAAGGATAAGTATATTCTGGGGAGTGACCCCTTCAGCCTTATCGAAGGGATAGCCATTGCCGCCTATGCCATCGGGGCTAGGCAAAGCTTTATTTATTTGCGGGCTGAATACCATTACCTGCTTGACCTGCTGCAACAGGCTATCGACCAGGCTAAAGGAAAAGGCTTTCTAAAGCATGTGAATATCGATATTCGTCTGGGTGCCGGTGCTTATGTCTGCGGTGAAGAATCGGCGCTGATGGATTCTATTGAGGGCAAGCGCGGCGAAGCCCGCTATCGGCCTCCATTTCCCACCACCGAGGGGCTGTGGGGAAAACCGACCACGATTAATAATGTCGAGACCCTGATAAATATTCCTCGAATAATCCTCAATGGGGCTGCCTGGTTCAATCAGATAGGGACGGAGAGGAGCAAGGGTACCAAGGTCTTATCAGTGAGCGGGGATGTAACAAAGCCCGGCATTTACGAGATAGTGCTGGGTACGACGCTGCGGGAGCTGGTGGTGGATTTGGCGGGAGGGGAAAAGATTAAGGCGGTTCAGGTAGGCGGCTCAGCCGGTAGAATCGTGCCTGCTGACAAATTAGATACCCCCTTGTCTTTTGAAACTGTTCTCGGCTCCGGGGCGGTTATCGTATTGAATGAAACCAGAGACATTGTCGATGTGGTCTATCAGAGCCTGGAGTTTCTGGCTGAAGAGTCCTGTGGTAAATGCGCTCCCTGCCGGGAAGGGACCAAGGCTATTGTCAAAATTATGGAAAAGTTCTCCAAAGGCGAGGGCAGCGAAAGGGATATCAGGTTGCTGGAACAGCTATCGAGCGCGCTGCCGCTTTCCTCATTGTGTGGCCTGGGGCAAGCTGCCCCGTTCCCGGTGGTGGACAGCCTGCAGTATTTTCGAGACAGTTATCTGAGTCGTATCAAAGAAAAAAAGGTTGGGGTGGTAAGATGATAACGATTACAAAGCC
>JACQOM010000045.1 GCA_016202525.1 Chloroflexota bacterium
GTCACCGTCTGTGTCGGCTCTTTCCATAGACCTTCGTCTAGGAATTCGGTTTGTAACTTCTTGAACAATAATATGTTATGTCCTAACTGCCTTACAACTCTCGATAAGCATAGGCCCTAATGCCACTGAGCTTATCGTGTTTAGGCTTTTCCCCTTTCGTTCGCCACTACTCAGGGAATCTTTTATTTTCCTCGGGGTACTGAGATGTTTCACTTCCCCCGCTTACCTCCACCCAGCCTATGTGTTGAGCTGGGGGTGTCCCGATTTTATCGAGACGGGTTGCCCCATTGGGGTATCTCCGGCTAAGCTTGTTTGGCAGCTCACCGGAGCTTATCGTAGCCGTGCTACGCCCTTCTTCGGCCCTTGATGCCAAGGCATCCACCGTGCGCCTTCACCCGCTTGACCTGCTTCAGATTTGATACTAGTTCGTTGCTCGTTCTATTCAGTTTTTAAGGTGCTTGAGGCAAAAGAAAGCGGCTTGGTGAGTTATCACCAAGCCGCTAGCTTGGCTAACAATCACCAGTTCCGCCGCTATATGTCTATCTTCATAAACAAACTTCTGCCTACCAAGAGAAACTATAACACGGCGGATAGGTGTTGTCAAGATATTTTTCAGATATTTTATTCTTGTTTGGTCGGCTTGCCCCCAGGGTTTGTCAATGGCAAATGCTGGCTGCGCCGATAGAAGTAGTAAATAATAATGCCCAGAGTCATCCAGACTAGACCCGCCCAGCGGCTAAAGGGCTGGATTATGACAATGACCAGCCAGATAGTGGCAGTGCCGATTAAGCCCAGGATAGTCGTCAGCGGAAGTTCCCGCTTCTTAATGTTGATATTAAAACGTAGTTTGAAAGGGCGCGGTAAATTTGGCTGCTTAATCCGCAGTGCCAGGATAGCGGCGTGGGCCAGGGCAAAGGTAAGTAGTGAGCCGAAAACATATAGTGCGCCTAAATCGGAGAAGAAGCCGCCGGTGAAGAATCCGGGTATTAATAGTGCCAGGGTTACCATGCAAAACAGGATAATTGCGATGTAAGGCGTTCGGAAACGGTGGTGTACCCGGCTCAAGGTCGCTGGCAGTTGGGCATGAGCTGATAAGTTATATGCCAGGCGAGAAATGCCCAGCAGCCCGGCATTAGTTGCGATAAGTAAGATACTCGCTGCCAGCAGTGCCACCATTACCGGTAGAAAATTGCGGAGCCACTCAAGCAGCCAGGTGACAACGATAACTACTGCTGGTTCTGAGCTTACCTTAGCCGCTGTCTCTTGTGGTGATATCGCCATGGAAACGGCATTGGCGATGCCAGCCACAGGGTCCCTGGCCCAGCCATTTACCGGGTCTGCCAGAACCTGCGGCGTCATCGCCGATAGCGCTACTATCGAAATACCGGCGAAAAGTGTCAGCACGACCACTATCATCAGGATATAAGCCTGGGGCATTCTTTTCTCAGGCTGCCGTGTTTCTTCTCCGTGCTGTGACACGGATTCAACGCCGGTAAAACAAAGCGCCGCCAGGGCGATGCCAAAAATCAGATTTTGTGTCGTTGGCCAGTTACCGGCGCCGAACATGTGCTGGACCAGGGTATCCGGGTTGGGCAGCAGTATCAATATGACACCTAAGGTGACCAGGGTAACCTGGGTAAGTATATCTATGATAATGAAAAATATATTAAGACCTGATGACTCTTTTATGCCTAGAACATTGATTAGCATTAGAAAGACAATAACCCCCATGGAGAAATTGGTGCTGGCCACAGGTTCTTTCAGTATTGGCCAAAAGTAGGCTAGATAAGGAGGAATAGTGTAGGCAGAAATGGCCATAGTGACGATATAACTCAACATCAGTGCCCAACCTGAGATGAAGCCAACCAGGTTGTTGAAGCCGACCCGTGCGTAGCTGGCTGAGCCTCCGCCCTCGGTTAGCATGGCTGAACCCTCGGCATAGGTCAGGGCGTTAAAGATATAAATAACACCGGCTAGACCTAGAGCGACGGGAGTGGCGCCCAGGGCTACCAGGGCCACAACTCCCAGGGCATAATAAATAGAGGAGCCGACATCGCCATACCCGATACTGAACAGGGCGGGTACTCCCAGCACGCGTCTCAGGCGGAAGGGTTTAATTCGCCGTGGGCGGAAAATCCGGTCACCGGGCTTGGGTCGCCAAATACTCGTCATTTTTCTCTATCAGGTGGCTTTATCGATTAGCAACAATCAAGAGATTTTATTCCTCTAGTTGCTGGCTGTCAAAATTTAGGAGTTGTAGATTTCAGTTAAGAGCATTATAATACCCCTTGCTTGTTATGAACAGAGGCAGGGAATAAATGGAGTTTCACAAAATTCTGGTGCCGGTGGCCGGTACTGAAGCTGATGATGAAGCAATAAAACTGGCCTGCCGGCTGGCTAAAAGAGATAAAGGCAAAATCTGGGCAGTTTATGTTATTGCAGTAAGGCGTAGCCTGCCGCTGACTGCCGAGATTGAATCGGAAACCCATAAGGCCGAAGAGATACTGGACCATACTGAGGATATCGCCACGGAACAGGACTATGAGATAGAGACCGACCTGCTTCAGGCTCGTGAAGCAGGTCCGACAATCGTGGATGAAGCTGTGGAGCGTGGAGCCGACTTGATTTTAATGGGCATTGAACATAAGAGTCGGTTCGGGCAGTTTAGCCTGGGTAGTGTTGTGCCTTACGTGTTAAAGAATGCTCCTTGCCGTGTTATACTGTACCAGCAATATACTAAGGGATGAGTTTACCGGATGAGAATAATAATTATGGGTTGTGGACGCGTCGGTGCTCGCCTGGCTGGAATGCTGGACGCTGACGGACATTCCGTTACCATTCTTGATGTCAACTCTTACAGTTTTCGGCGCTTGTCTCCTGATTTCAAGGGTACGGCGCTGGTAGGCAATGGTATCGACGAGGAAGCACTGAAAAAGGCTGCTCTTGGAGAGGCCGATGTTTTCTTTGCGTTAACCCAGGGGGATAATCGTAATATTATGGCGGCTCAAATTGCCAAGCATATTTTCAATGTCCCCAGGGTAATCTGCCGTATTTATGACCCCCTGCGTGAAGAACTTTATCGGACATTAGGTCTGGAAACAATTAGTCCTACTGTAGTCTTTGCCAATCTGCTCAAGGA
>JACQOM010000009.1 GCA_016202525.1 Chloroflexota bacterium
CCGGTGATATCGCCGTAGACGGTCAGCAGCGATGATGCCAGCGCAGCCCCCAGCAATACTGCCAGAAATACCAGGGTTACCAGCTTCTTACGGCGCCAGAATGTTTCCTTTATGATACGTAGTAGCATCTTAGTCTGTCACACTCCGTCCAGCACTATTCAAAAATTGGTTTTGCCTGGGTCAGTTCCTCAACCGTAACCACTATAGTATCGTTTTCCAGGCTGGCATTTAGCGGCAATGGATTGCAGCCTCCGCCTTGACCTATAGTATCCATGGCGATAGGCGCATTGCAGTTCTTGCAGATGGCCATCTCTCCTTCCTGACCATATCCCTTTGCTCCGCATATCTTACAGGCATCAAGAGCTGTTGAGACGGAGCCATCGGCATAACGCACCACTAGAAACCGTACGCCAACGCCATTGGTATTAAAGACGTACTTGGTCAGTTTACCGCCAACCAGTCCGGTGATGGGGACTTTTGCGACGCCATTAACAGCAGTTACCGGGGCGGGTGTAGGGTCAGTCAAACTGGTACCTGCCAGCGCTACCCCACCCATAGCAACCACAATAAAAAGACTGGCAATAACCAGACTTAACCGCCAGACTTGAGCTTGGCGTCTTGCTGCCAGACGTTTTCTCCTCTCTATGCTGGTTTCTTTCTCCGCTGCCAGTGCGGCTTCACGGCTGCGAGCATCCCACAGGATTACCAGCAACGGTGCCAGCAGCAGTACTATCAGGATAATCGTTGAAGTGTTGTCTCTGACGAAGAAGCCGATAAATGCCATCATCCATGGTGTTAGAGGGATAATACCCCTCTCAGCAAATTCGTGGATGCCGCCCAGAATAAGTTTGACCGCCAGAACCAGCAGCACAATGCTGGTGACAGCAAAAAAGCGTGACAGGTTTATCCTCAGGCTACCCCGGATAAAGAAGATGGCAAAGAGTACTGCCAATCCTACGCCTATAGCACCGCCGATAAAACTGAGCAAGTCAAATCTACCCAGTGTGGCACCCAGCAGGAAGAGGACCGTTTCTGCCCCTTCTCTGAAGACCATAACGAAAGTGAAGCCCAGCAGTCCCAGCCCCTGGTTTCGGAGACTTTCTCCGGTGACGATTACGCCCAGTTTCTTTTCTACATCCGTTTTGATGGACTTGGAGACGCGCCACATCCATATCACCAGGCTGGCTACCAGAATACCGGCTACCCCCAGCAGTGTCCCTTCCAGGTACTCGTTTTCCGGGTCGATATTGAGCGCGTGCAGCACAATAGCGAAAATGAAACTGGCTACTACCGCCGCCCCCAGTCCCCAGTATACCCACCGGTTCAGGGCGGCTCTGCCCGTCTTGGTCAGGTAGGTCAGTATTATACCGACCACAAGGGCGGCTTCTACGCCCTCTCTCAATGTTATTACTAAAGATTCAAACATCTCAGTTTCTCCTTCCCTCCCTTGATTTTCTCAGTCATGATTATCTTTCTCCTTAATGCTTGATAGCTTTTGCTTGTTTTTTGCTACTGTCTTGCTCCATGAGTAGGCCAGGTACACGGCGCCTGATGCCAGGAGTGCAGCCTGGGCAATGGTGGTCTGCCAGGTGGGGTACATGCCAAGCCAGCTATTGGTTAGCAGGAAGTCCGCGCCCGTAGCCGGTAGTTTGCCCGCCACCTGGAATGCGTGAACTCCGGTGCCGATAAACTTGAACGCCAGGTAAAATATCAGGATACTGGTTACTCTGAAGAAGGCCTCCACCGGGATACGCACGCCAACGAAGAAAATCGCTGCGCCGATGGCTATCAGGCTGGCGGAGGCCAGTCCGATACCGGTTAAAAGGTTCGCCGTAGATATACCGGGAGCGATGCCAACGTAGAACAGGATGGTTTCCGCACCCTCCCGGAAGACTGCCAGAAAGGCGATGACAGCCAGAGAAAAGAGGCTGTTGCGCGCCAGGGCGGTGGACATGGTGGTGTCGATGTATTTGTGCCAGGCACCCAGGTTGGCTTTGGAGTGTAGCCAGGCGCTCACGTAGATGAGCATGCCCGCCGCAATTAGACCGGTGAACCCTTCCAGTAGCTCCCGGTTCGCGCCTGCCGCTGTCTTGCTAAAGATGATGTTGATAATTACGGCGACGGCGACGCTCGCTAAAACGCCCAGGCCGCTACCGGTCCAGAGCCATACGGACTTGGAGCTGTTGCCTGTCTTTTTGAGGAAGGCGAAGAGAGCTCCGACAATGAGCAAGGCTTCCAGTCCTTCCCGTAGGAGAATTATCATCGCATCGAAGATACCGTAATGTAGCTCGCTTTGTGAGAATGGTGACAGGTCGGTCTTCATCTGGATGATGACCGTCTTGGCGCTGCTGGCATCGGGGATTGGTTGTACAAGGAGTCCATAAGCCTTAGCCATGTTGTTCTCGGTGTCCCCATACACAGCCGCTGACTTGGCTTTTACGAGGCCTTCCACGATGGGCCATTCACGCCGGAAGGCGCTTATCTCTTCGGCGGCTGCTTTCATATCACTCTTCTCAATTAGACTAAGTGCCCGGTCCAGGTGGGTGAGAAGGGAAGGCAAAGTAACTTCGCCGGAGGATAAAAGCCCACCGTTCTGTTCCAGTACTGGCTGGCCGTTGATAAAAGTCTGGCACACATCCTTTAGCCGCTGAAGAGCTTCCCGCGCGGCATTGAGTTTGATGGGGGTAGCGTGTAGGGCAAAAGTAACATCTCCCATAGCGGTTTCGATGGCTGTGTAGTGGGCGGGAGACTGGTCGCGGATGCTATCCTCGATTGGACCCCAACCGTCGTTGAAGGCAGCCATCTCGGATATCGCGGAGGGAATGTCGTTGGCAGCCAGCCTCTCCAGAGCTGCCTCGATGTGACGGCTCAGGGCCGAAAGGTCGTCAGCGGGTGTCTGGGCTAGGGCGGTATGAGGCATGGTAAGTAGCCCTAGAACCATCATGATGACGACCAAGAATCTTGAAACTGTATACTTCATTACACCTTCTCTCTTTGTCTGTCCTTTCAGCCAGAACGTGTCTGTTATTTGGGCGTGGCGCTGGCAATCGCGGGAGCCAGCTTGGGGTCGGACCAGAATTGGCCCACGAGGCCCTGGATGGCAACTTCACCCGCTTCGATGGCTGTCTTGTTGGTAGCGCTCGCCTTAGCTGCATCCCCGGCTGAGCCGGAGATGGCCGCATAGTTGTCCAGGGCGGTTTTCAGAGCGGCGTCCAGTGCCTTGGCTTTCAGGGGCGTCGCTACGGTAGCTGAAGTGAAGAGCTCTTTACTTGCCCTGTCGGAATGAACCACAGCCTCGCTATACTTACCCGCATTCCAGGCGGTCAGACTTGCCTTGAGCTCCGCCTGGATGGCGCGGATACCTCCGGCGGCTTGGACATCCTCGTTGGCGAAGGTGGTTTTGGACAGGTCGGCCTTGCGGGCGGCGGTAGTTACCAGGCTAAGTCCGTAGTTGTAGCGGTTGGTGACTGTTGCCACCAGCGGGGTCAACTCGGCTGCCGTGGGCGAGGAGGCTTTTATCAAGGCGGACTTGACCGTGGCAATAGCGGCTTCCGTCTCGTTGTATGCCTCCAGAGAGCGTATTTTGATAAGCCCATTGACCTTGGGCCAGTTCTCAGTGAAGGTGGTGAAGAGGGACTTGGCTTTGGGGATATCATTCGCGGTAAGGGCTGCCGGTATCTGCCGGAGCGGCTGCCTGGCGATGCGGATGTCCGCTACATCATCAAACAGGGGACTGATGGGTGGTCCCGTCTGTACCAGTTTGATGGCCTCGTCCCACTTAGCCAGCAATGACTGAGCTAGTGGCAGTACATCGGCGGCTTTGGCGTCCGGGGATGCCAGAGCTTTGTTAATCTTGTCTTGCCAGTTGTGCTCTAGGTCGTCGTAGGTGGGCAGAGAACGGTAGTTGATATAGACCTCCATACCGTTCCAGAGGGGGTCGTAAGTAGCCCAGGCGGCGCGGGCTGCGGTGATGTCGCCTTTCTCCAGAGCGGCAACAGTGCTGGCAATGGCAGGCCGTACGCCCTTAACCAGGGTTAGCTCTTTGCTCTGAGGTGGGATTGTTGCCGGTTGTGTTGGAGCACACGCGCTAACGGTCAAGGTTAACGCCGTTATCAAAATGACTAAACATGAAAATCGCTTAAACACTTTATTTATTCTCCTCTTATGGTGATAAACTTTTACATTTCCTGGTGTTATTTCTCTCTCTCGCCTCTCAGTTATCACTGTGTTAAATAAAACTGGTCGAAAATGGATAGTAACGGTTCTTCGTGCCGTCTCGAGGATATGGTGGGCGTCTGGGGTTCTGATGTTGCGTAAGAGCTGATTGCGAACGCCAGAATTGCTAAACTGAAAATCCACATATTAGTTGCACCTCCTCCCGATTTAGTATTTTTATTTGATACAAATGCTTCTCATTTGCAATAACCTTTGCAAAAAATTATTTGCTATTTTGTCTCTCTTCCTGGCACTCGGCACAATAGCCGGCCATATGTAACTCAGTCTGGGTAATATCGAAGTCTTTGGCCTCAGGAACATCCCTCTTCACCAGGCGAGTTAACGGGTACCGAAATTCAATAACCTTACCGCAGCCGAGACAGGTCAGATGATGATGGTCGATAGATGGTTTTATCTCATAGTGATGATGTTCATCGTCGAAATGGTGTTCCTCAACCATGCCCAGTTTTTTGAGCATATGCAGTGTCCGGTAAACAGTAGACAGGCTGATACGGTGCTGCCTTTTCCGGGCCTGGCGGTAGATTTCATCAGCATCCAGATGTCCTTTCTCGTGGCGAATAACATCTAGGATTAAAGCCCGCTGGTTGGTAACCCTTAACCCCGGCATATTCAATGTCTGCCCCTTTTCTTTTAGTGTTTTACTTTTGATGTTCATTGGACTACTTGCTAATGATTTCCACTTGCAATTACATTATAAAAGAATAAGTTATTGCTTGTCAAGCCCCCTTGCTAAAATATCTTCCCCCTCTCCTTTTAGGAGAGGGGATTAAGGGTGTGAGGTTAATAACCGGGTTAGATTGACACTACTAAAAATCATGAAGCGTTGACAAAATCCCGTGAGCGTGATACTACTATGCTCAAACCTAGCAGGAGGTGTGTTATGTGTCTGATTTGTTCTTTTGTACCGGCCAGTATATTTACCACCATCGGCTATTTTGTGCTGGTGACCGCAGGAACGCAAAATAGTCCGGGTCTCAATTTGTTTGGTCTCATTTTAGCTATCGTCTTGTTCATTGTGGCTCTCGGTTTTATTATCTGCGGACTTTATATGACAGTCAGCGGAAAGTGCCCGATGAAGAAATTCATGGAAAGCAAAATGGGTAACTAACATATCTGTAGATGTTTGGCTGTTAGCTGGCCAAAATAATCTCGCTACATGATGCGTTTGAGCCTGGGGTTGGGGGTAATACCCGGGATTCTGCCTCTCTTGGCGACTGGCTTGCCCTCGACCTCATGCAGGTCGGCGGTAAAGTCAATCGGCTTAGCACCGGTGATATGGCTACCGACGCCAAAACCATCGACTGGCGCCCCTCTCTCGATAAATTGGTTGATGCGCTCGGGAGTTACACCGCCGCTGACAAATATCCTGACATCCTTGAAGCCGGCCAAGTCCAGCCCGGCCCTTACCTCCTTGACCAGGTCGGGAGTAACCTTGCCTCTTTCCCAGGGGGTGTCCAGCCTCACCATATTCAGCTTCTTCCCCATTGCCTGAGCTACCCTGATGCTTTCCTCGACCTCATCTTTAAAGGTGTCAACCAGGGCAACGCGGCGTACTTCTGGTGGCATGTGCTTATCAAAAGCCAGAGTAGCCTTGACCGTGTCCCCCATAATTATTATCAGGGCGTGGGGCATTGTCCCTGATGCTTGGATACCGGCCAGTTTAGCCCCGATAATGCTGGAGCAGCCGGTACACCCACCAACCATGGCGGCATAGTCCATTATTCCAGCTACCGCTGGGTGGACATGGCGGGCACCGAAGCTGATAACCGGTATACCTCGTGCTGCGTTGACACACTCCCGGGCGGCGGTAGCCCAGCCGCTTTCGTGGCTGAGATAGCCGTCGATAGCCGTTTCATACAGTCCATAGCTCTGGTAGGGAGCAGTGATGCGCAGAACCACTTCCCTCTCTTCCATCGTTTCACCTTCGTCCAGTGCCCAGACCTCGCGCTTGTTCTCGGGCAGGACCCGCTTCAGCAGCGCCTTAACCTCGGCCATGCCACAGACTATCCCGTCCTTGCTACTGAATACCTCCATGGTGGCCACCGGATTAAGCTTTTCATGGCGCAATACCTCCAGAGTGCGGACGAAGTAGATATCGGCGGTATCTCCGGATAGTACCTCTTCGGTGGGTTCGAATTCAGGAATCTTCACTGGTTACCTCCAATAGTGGTTAATTTTGCCCCCAGCACCTTCTCGATATGTTGCAGAGCGAAGCGGTGAGCGGCTTCATCCGGTGAGTACACTCCGTCCACCGGTACTTCTACCTGGTAATCACGGTTGCGGGCATCGGCCGTGGTGTGCATTACACAAATATCGGTCAGGACACCACAAATAATCAGCTTATCCGGTTTCAGTTTTTTCAGTTTTTGCTCGAGCTGCGTGCCGAAAAAACCGCTGTAGCGCTTCTTTGGGATTATCTCACCCTTATATTTGGCTAATTCGGGAATAACCTCGGCCTGGATAGTCCCCTCGATGCAGTGTGGAGGGAACATCTTAAACTCAAGGTCATCGGGGTCATGGTGGTCGCAGATGAAAAATATCCTGGAGGTTCTAGTCAGTTCCCTCTCCAGCAGTCTCTGGACATTAGGTATTATGAGGCGGGACTTTTCCCCACAGTATAACGGATAGCCTTCTTCCAGAAAACCCCTTAGCATATCTATCACTAAAACGGCATTAGCCATAACTTTTCCAGCCTGTCTTATCTAATTCCTTTAATTTTACTACTTGTATCCCTCTTTTTGAAAGTGAGGCGATTTTTCGGAAGGATTACTGGTTCTGTCAGGCCTGATGTCTGTTAATGATAGCTATATCCCATGAGCTGCCGGAGTATATACCGCCTACCGAACATACCCTGATATCCTCGCCTTTGTAGGTTGCTGCCGATATATCGAGCAGATATTGTGCTAGCTCATGTGGGGTGTTGCTTTTGAACTCCAGCGAAGATAAACGGGCAGAGGGGTTAGTCGGCTCCGGATTGTCAAAGTCACCTTTATAAGTAGAAATACCGGTCATCCGGCTGGCAGTGGGTGCTACCTGGTAGGCAGCGGCCGGGGAATTGTGGGTCTTGATGCCAATGATAAATACCGGATTGTCCTTGTTGATGATTACGGCACCGGCTATTCTCGGCGTATGCAGACTATCGGGTTCGGCATTAGCGCCTTCCAACAGTTTTGTCATGTAGTCAGGGGTTGCGGGTGTGCCTACATTAAACAGCAACTTGTAGGTCTCGTATATTACCTCAGTCTGAATTCCGTTACTGACCGTGGCAATGCCAGAGCTACTGTCATATTTTACAGCGGTGTAATGGCGGAGTGGGTCGTACGGAACATCCCCCAGCGGTCCTATTCTGACTGTGTTCTCTATGGCGATTGCTTTTCGCTGGCGGCTCTCCGGGCTGCGTCCGGTGACAAGATAAGCCAGACACGGTTCCTGGGCAGCCGTTAGACCCAGAAACAACTGCCTGCCAGGATAAGGTCCGCTGGGGTTTGGCATAAGATTCTCCTCTATTTTCTGTCATTGCGAGCGTAGCGAAGAAATCCGTTCGGGGCGAATCCGTCTCTGAGAACTGGATACGGATTGCTTCGGGCTTTGCCCTCGCAATGACAAACTAAAAGATTTATAAATGTCTGAATACTCTCCAGGCTTTTTCCTGTCCATCTGCGCCCACCAGGTAAGGCCGAATCATAACCATATTGAATTCGTTTACGGCTTTTATGATTTCCTCGTCAGGTTTCAGGCTGCCGGTGGTCAGCAGTTTGCGGGTGGGATGAACGACTACCGTAGCTCCTAGCTTATGCAGCAGGTCGATTGCCTGCCTATCGAAGATGAACGAGTCTGTGGCAGCCGCCGAGCCTTTCAAGGAGACATTAAACTCGGCGGCGCGTTCGGCGGCGAATTTGGCGGAGTCTTCACGGTTGGTCTGTCCGCCACACTGCGCCAGTAACACGGCGTCTTTAACGAAGGCGAAGGAGTTCGATTGTATTGCTTTGGCACCAATCCATGCGATGTGGGCATCTTTCATTTCGGCATCGGTCGGTTTGCGCTTGCTCAGGACTTCCATGCCGTATTTGGTGTTAAAGAACGATAACCGGTCTACTTCGGTGATAACCGGTTTGTTGCCGATAGTCCATTTCATGTTCAATCCGAAAATGCCAGCGTTGATTTTCTCCCAGGTATTCAGCGGAGAAATATCGATGATACGCAGGTTTTTCATGACTCTGGCGAGTTTATCGGTGCAGCCGGTTTCAAAACCGGGCGCGCAGAGGACATCGAGAACAAATTTTTCCGTTTTGTTTTTCTCGACAAGAAAGTTAACCGTTTCACGGGTAAGCCTGGACGAGGTTGCCATAACGCCGCCGAAGGGGGATTTCGTATCGGTTGAGAGAGATGCAGTGAGGGCATCTATTTGCTTGGCACGGGTGGCGAAAACGGCCGGATTGGTGTGTTTGTTGATAACTACGGCTTCGGTGCGTTTGTCACCCAGAAATGCCATTGTTTTGCTGATTTCAACAGCTACCGAGTAACCGGTAAGGTCGATGTGATTAGTAAAGCCCATGCCGCGCCCTTCGGTTACCTCCAGATAGGAATTGCCCGGCTCACCGACGAAGCCGGTCTGGTGTGGATTATCACCGCTCCTGAGCGGGCTGAGCTTATAAATAACCTCTTTCTGAGTGCCATCGTCGAACTTTAGTGATACCCTCATTTCTTTTGGTGTGGGCATTTTACACAAACCTCATATAAAAATATTTGTTGATCTTTACCATTGATTGTCGAAATAAAAAAGGTCATAGTTGTCGTCTTTCAATTCCTTCAAGAAAGAGATAGGGTTCAGGGATTGAGTCAGTATTTAGGTTAGCATCAGTCTTAGATTGATAATGATCGCAGC
>JACQOM010000010.1 GCA_016202525.1 Chloroflexota bacterium
GAACTGATTTCACGGCTCAGGTTACCCAGATTACTGGCTCAGACCCTGATGGATGCGGTGAGTTTGAAAACCAAACTGGGGGCGCTGGCGGACCCGGGACTGGCGCCGAGCCGTATTTATCACGTCCTTCACGGCTATTCTCAGACGGCGATTATCGCTAATTCCCTGGCTTGCGATTCTCCGGTAGCGGAACAGAATAGCCAGCTATTTCTGAATAAACTCCGTTATGTCAAATCGTTCCTGGCCGGCAACGACCTGAAGCAGATGGGCATAGACCCCGGCCCTCCTATGAAGGAAATACTGGAACGGCTGCACGAAGCCCGGCTGGATGGTGAAGTAACATCTAAAAAAGACGAGGAAGGGTTGGTGAGGCGGTTAGCGGGTAAAAAGGTTCCCCAATAGTATCAAATAGGTAATTTGTCGAAGTTGCCAGCAAGTTTACTTGGGTTGCGGAGGCGGGCTGACTTTCAAAGGCACGGAAGCCACCAAGTGTCCTTCTACTACTGCGTGTAGCGAATATGGACCGTATCGCTGGAATACAACATTCTGCAGTTGCAGCGCTATTCGGCCAATGCTTTCTGTTCCGGCTGTCGGTCTTGGTATAGCGAATTTTCCTTTGATGATGGGAACAACATCCTTTCCGTCTTCATCGATAAGGCTAACCTCGAGGTTCTTTTCCCCTGCCTCGACCACGTTTGTTCGTAGCTGAATAACAAAGAAGAAAGAGGGATGCCTGGCGGGGACCTGAGATGCATGGATGGTGTCAAACCCAATCCCAAGAGCATTTATCTTCCCTGTTACTTCTGCGTAGTCACAAATAAATGCAAAATCGATATTCATATCGGCAATATCTCTCCTTATCGAAGAGAGGGGGGGGATTCAACAGGAGTGAGGTTTTGATTACTCTTAATCCACTCGCTTAAAAGCGCTGCGAGGATTGCCGCAGATGGGACATATTTCAGGCGCTTCTCCTTCCACGGTATTGCCGCACACTTGGCAGACATAGTAAGACTGACTCTTGAGCTGTTTCCCCGCCTTAAGGGTTTTGAGAGCGGTTTCATACAGGCTGTGATGGATTTGCTCTACCTCATTGGCATATTCAAAGCTACGTTGAGCTTTTTTGTCCCCTTCCTCTTCCGCCTTGTCGATAAAAACAGGATACATCCTGGTGAACTCATAATGTTCCCCCATAATGCCGGCCATCAGGTTATCCTGGGTTGAGCCTTGCCCGTCCATTGCTGTGAAGTGATTTCGGGCATGGACGGTCTCTGACTCGGCCGCCGCCCGGAACAGCTTGGCTATCTGGGGATGGCCTTCTTTATCGGCTTTGTCAGCAAAGAACAGGTAGCGGCGGTTAGCCTGACTTTCTCCGGCAAATGCTTCTTTCAGATTTTTCTCTGTGTCACTCATCTCATGCCTCCTTTTCCAGTAGGTTCCAGCAAGCTTAAATCATATCGGTTAAGCAATCTCCCTGTCAACAGCCGGCCGGGTTTTGCTTAGATAGCATTGTATTTTCTCTTCCTGGAGTAGGGTGTATATCTCTTCGGCTTGAGTTCCGTCAGCGAGCAGGGTGAATAAGGCCGGTCCTGAGCCGGCCAGGTGAATATCAGTGGCGCCGGCTTTGACCATACCTTCTTTTAATATTCCCAGCTCGGAGAAGTGAGAAAAGGCGACATTCTCAAAGGTATTGAACAGCAGGGAGGAGGTCAATTCTTTACCCGTCTTCAATATGTCTACCAGTCTCTGGCCAATCCGTCCGTCCGTGTAATGAGCTGACGTGAGACTATCATAGAGTTGTTTTGTCTTCCCCGGCAGTCTGGGGCCTGGTGGTATTGATAGGATAACCCAGTGCTGGGCTAAGGGTGGCAAAGGAGTGATTATTTCACCCCTGCCTTCGGCCAGGGTCGTACCGCCATAAAGGAAGAAAGGCACGTCCGAACCTAACTGCTCGGCCAGCACCAGTAATTCCTCCGTTGATAGTCCCAATCCCCAGAGCTGGTTGAGCCCGCGCAACACAGCCGCGGCATCACTGCTATCCCCACCCAGCCCCGACAGCAAGGGGATACCTTTGGTGACTTTTACTGACACGCCTTTAGCGCAGCCGGTGACCTGCCGCAGCAGGAAGGTCGCCTTAAATACCAGGCTTTTCATGGCAATCCAGCCCGGCGAATTGGACTTAAACTCAATCTGCGCGCAGGGTTGGAAAAAAAGGCTATCCGCCAGGTCTATCGTCTGCATGACGCTGCGGACTTCGTGGAAACCGTCATCGCGTTTTCCCATGACCTCAAGGGTCAGATTTAGCTTGGCTGGTGCCAGTAACGTCAGCATGGTTCACCCACCTTGATGAATACCCGCCAAAGGCGTGTCCATTCCTCAATGGTCAGCGTCTCCGCCCGCCGTTGAGCGGTTATTTCGGCTCTGGTCAGCAAAGATAGCGCCTCACTCTTGGATATTCCCAAGCCATTAGCTAGAGAATTGGCTAGCTGCTTGCGGGCGGCGCTGAAACCGGCCCGCACCACCCGGAAAAAGCTCTCGGTATCCGTTGCCTCGATTAGTGGTTTAGGATGCAGTGTAATTTTCAAGATAGCCGAATCGACTTCAGGGGCAGGATAGAAACACCGGGCGGGCACATCGCCGACTATCTCTGGTTGTCCGTAAAGCTGGACGCTGACGCTGAGCAGGCTCATCTGCCCCGGTTTAGCCGTAATCTGCTCGGCTACCTC
>JACQOM010000048.1 GCA_016202525.1 Chloroflexota bacterium
AAACTGGACATCGGCGGCAGACAGGTCGATAGCCGGTTATTTATCGGGACCGGCAAGTTTGCCGATTATCATCTGATTCCTGAGGTTATTAAGGCGTCGAAGGCCCAGGTAGTGACGGTGGCTTTGCGGCGGGTAGATTTCGGCATCCCGGCAGAGAATATGCTCAAGTATCTTCCACCCGATATTATTCTGATGCCCAACACATCAGGAGCCCGGAATGCTGCGGAAGCAATCCGGATTGCCCGAATCGCCCGTGAAGCGGGCTGCGGCAACTGGGTTAAAATAGAAATCATCTCCGACCAGAAGTATTTACTGCCGGATAACTTTGAAACAGTCAAGGCTATCGAGGTCCTGGTTAAAGAAGGCTTTGTCGTTTTACCGTATATGAGCCCGGATTTAATGGCCGCCAAACGGATGGCAGATGCGGGAGCCGCGGCCATCATGCCGCTCGGTGCGCCGATAGGAACCAACCGGGGACTCAAAACCCGCGAGTTGATTCAGATTTTGATTTCTGAGATTAATTTACCCGTTATCGTGGATGCCGGGATAGGCCGTCCGTCAGAAGCTGCGGAAGCGATGGAAATGGGTGCGGCCGCCGTCCTGGTCAATACGGCTATTGCCACGGCCAACAATCCGGTTTTAATAGCGGAAGCTTTCGGGCAGGCGGTGGAAGCCGGACGCAAGGGTTATTTATCCGGCCCGGGTTCTACCCACCATTTTGCTGAAGCCTCATCACCGTTGACCGGATTCCTCAGACAGGAAGGGAGTGTCACGCCATGACGTTTTACGATGAGATTCTCAGGCTGAAAGACACAGATTACGCTACTGAATTCGGGCGGGTTACGCCTTTACAGATTGCTAACATCCTGGCAAAAACCGAGCTACAATCTCAGGACTTCCTGGCACTGTTATCCCCGAAAGCCACGTTGGCGCTTGAGGAGATGGCACAGGCTGCACACCATTTGACTCTCCAGCACTTCGGCCGCACTATCGTGCTCTATACCCCGCTCTACCTGGCGAATTACTGCGTTAATCACTGTGTCTATTGCGGGTTCAACGCAACCAACGACATCCCGCGGCGTAAGCTGACTTTAGCGGAAGTGGAGCTGGAGGCTAAGGCCATTGCGGCAACCGGCCTGCAACATCTATTG
The DNA here is from genome assembly GCA_016202525.1 of Chloroflexota bacterium. The sequence goes on from JACQOM010000048.1 coordinate 1,152, forward strand.
ATTCTGACCGGTGAATCGAGGCGGCACTCTCCGGTCTCCTATATCAAAGAGTGTGTAACGGTATTAAGAAAGTACTTTCCCTCTCTTTCCATTGAAATATACCCGCTGTCCGACGAGGAATATGCGGAACTAATTGCCGCGGGCGTAGATGGACTGACCATATATCAGGAGGTTTATAACGAAAATATCTATAGCCGTCTGCATCCCAGAGGCCCCAAGCGGGATTACCGGTTCCGCATCGAAGCTCCCGAGCGGGCGGCTCAAGCAGGAATCCGGACTGTCAATATCGGAGCGCTGTTAGGTCTTGGCGAATGGCGGAGTGAGGTATTTCTGGCCGGAATGCATTTAGCCTATTTGCAGAATAAGTTTCCGGAAATTGAAATCAGTATCTCCTTCCCCAGGATGAGACCGCAGTTTGGAGATTATCAGGCTGAATTTCCTGTCTCAGACCGGGATTTAGTCCAGAGCATACTGGCATTACGGCTGTTCATGCCCAGAGCCGGTATCACCATTTCCACCCGGGAAAGCGCCGAACTGCGCGATAATTTGATTCAACTGGGTGTCACCAAAATGTCTGCCGGGTCTTCCACGGCCATCGGAGGACATACGGATGCTAAAGATAGTATCGGGCAATTTGAAATCTCCGACAAACGGTCAGTAGAGGAGATGCGACGGGCAATCGCTAAGCTGGGCTATAAACCGGTACTGAAAGACTGGCATGATTTGAGCTGGGGAGGTAAAAAGGATAGTGAAACAGTCTCGATTTCCTGAAACGGATATTTACTGTATTACCGCCAGCCAGTTTTCCCTGGGCCGCTCCAATCTGGAAGTGGTGCTGCAGATGCTGGAGGCCGGTATCAAGATTATCCAGTACCGGGAAAAGGATTTCCCGATGCGACAGAAATACCAGGAATGCCTAGCCATTAGAGATTTGACCGCCAAATATAAGGCTTGCTTTATTATCAATGACGATGTTCACCTGGCTCTGGCAGTTGAGTCAGATGGGGTTCATGTGGGGCAGGATGACATCCCGGTAGAAAAAGTGAGGGAGCTTGTCGGCGATAGAATGGTGATTGGTCTTTCTACCCACTCACCCGAGCAAGCGGATGAAGCGGTTAGGGCAGGGGTAGCCGATTATATCGGAGTCGGGCCTCTGTACGGGACTAACCTCAAAAAAGAACCTATGGCTCCGGTGGGCCTGGGATACCTGGACTACGTGGTCAGTCACCACCAGGTACCTTTTGTGGCAATCGGCGGTATCAAAGAGCATAATGTGGCAGAGGTTATCAAGCATGGCGCCAGGTGTGTTTGTCTGGTGACTGAGATTGTGGGCGCTGCAAACATTCCGGAGAAGATTCAGGCGATTCGGAAACAAATACGTAAAGCCGGAGAACGGTGAGTTGGCACAATCAAGCGGACCCTTCAATATCAGGAACAGGTATTCCCGGCAGACCATGTTCCCCGGTATCGGTGACGAGGGACAGGCAAAATTAAGCCGGAGTTGCGCCGTGATTATTGGCTGTGGCGCTCTGGGATGCAACATCGCCACATTTTTGGCGCGTGCCGGGGCAGGTAAGATAAGAATCATCGACAGGGATTTTATCGAGTACCACAATCTCCAGAGGCAAACACTATTCGATGAGGACGATATAAAGGAGCAACTGCCAAAAGCGATAGCAGCAGAACGCCACCTGAAAAAGATGAATTCGACTATCGATATTGAGGGCATAGTGGCGGACGTAAACTATACCAATATCGAAAGGTTCTGCCGCAACGCCGACGTAATCCTGGATGGACTCGATAACTTTGAAGGCCGCTTCCTGATAAATGACTTCGCCCTGAAGCAAAATATACCGTGGATTTACGGCGGGGCTATCGGTTCAGCAGGCATGACGATGACAATAATACCGGGCAAGACTGCCTGCTTAAGATGCGTAATTCCCGATTTGCCCGGCAGCGGGACTTTGCCTACTTGCGAAACGGCCGGGGTCGTTAACACAGTTCCCGCTGTCGTTGGGTCATTGCAGGCAACGGAGGCTCTGAAAATACTGGTAAATGCAGAGGTAAACCGGGGGCTAACTATGGTGGATGTTTGGAAAGGAACGTTCGACCTGGCCAAGGCAGAACGTCGCCCGGATTGCCCAACCTGCCACGGCCGATACGATTTCCTGGAAAAGACGTTCACCGTACAGGCAACCTCCTTTTGCGGACAAACCCGGGCGGTACAGGTGGTCGATACGTCGGTGGCCGAAATTTTCTTCAGTCAACTGGCTTCACGCCTGAGAAGTTATGGTAATGTAAGCGAGGATGCCCACGTGTTGAGGTTCAAAATCGACGACTACGAAATAATGGTGTTTCAGGACGGCCGGGCTATTATCAAAAATACCATCGACGAATCACTGGCTAAAGAGCTTTATGATAAATACATCAAACAGCTAATGTGAGCGATTGGTTAGTGGAGACATTGCTCACTGACAGCCCCATCCAGATTGCTCTTGCCTACCAAAGTTTGTAAGGCGAGCGGGTTGCCTTCCGACTTCGTCGGAATGGTCTCGCAATGACAGTTTCTGGACAGCTTCGTAAAGGAGGTAAGTCAGCGATGGTAGATATCAGAGGCATGAACTATATCGGCGGGAAATGGGTTAGTGACACCGGTAGAGTCTTCGAAGTCCGCAACCCGGCGAATATCGATGAGCTTATCGGGGCTTTTCCGCGTTCCGGAGCGCCGGAAGCTAATCTGGCAGTGGCGGCGGCGAGGGCGGCTTTCCCTGCGTGGCGCAACCAGTCCCGTATCAGGCGAGCCGAGTACCTCGATAATTTCGTCCAGATGGTCAAGCGTGACAAAGAAGAATTAGCCCGTATCATCAGTCGCGAGTGCGGTAAATGTATCGCCGAGGCACGAGCCGATGTGGTCGAGGGTATTCACTCCGCCCAGTACTGGTTCGGGAGGTCGCGTACCCCGTCAGGAGAGGTACTGGCGTCAGAGATTCCCGGTAAGGACAGCTATGTCTATCGTAAACCTAAAGGCGTGGTTACAGCTATTACACCCTGGAACTTTCCTTTTGCCATACCGCTATGGCTCATCTGCCCATCACTGGTCGAGGGTAATACCGTCATCTTAAAACCGGCTGAGGAAACACCCCTCACCGCTCAACGCCTGGTAGAATACTTTGAGAAAGCCGGTCTACCCGCCGGCGTGCTCAATCTGGTGCAGGGCTATGGGGAAGAAGCCGGGTGGCCTCTGGTAGCTCATCCCGATGTGGACGTGGTGCTCTTCACCGGTTCTGCCCAGGTGGGAGCCATGATTAAAGAGGCTTGCGCCAGAGACTACCGCAAGTTCTGCGTCTGCGAGATGGGCGGAAAGAATGCCGTAATCGTTTTCGATGATGCCGATTTCGACCTGTCAGTCAACGCAGCCATCATCTCTGCCTTCCGTACCAGCGGGCAACGCTGTGTTTCAGCAGAACGCCTTATTGTGCAGAGGGGTATCTTCGACCGGTTCGTCGCCAGCTTCGTCGAGAAGGCGCAGCGCCTCAAAATTGGCGACCCGCTGGATGAAAGCACTTTCATGGGTCCTCTGATAAGCTCAGCCGGTGGCGAAAAGTTCGAGCGCTACAAAAAACTGGCCGTGGAAGAGGGGGCTCATGTTTTGTTAGATGACGGTCGGTTGACAGAAGTAAACTGCAGCCGGGGGTACTTTTTCCGTCCCTTTGTCTATACTATGGAGCACAATTCAATGGCACGGGTGCTCAGGGAAGAGGTTTTTGGGCCCCATGTCGCCATTATGCCATTCCGTGACCTTGATGAAGCGGTGCGCATTTACAATGACTGTGAGTATGCTTTTGCTCTCTCGGTATGCAGCCGGGATTACCGCACCATTCGCGCTGTCCGGAACCTGTGCGATTTTGGGGTGGGGTATGTGAACCTTCCCACTATCGGGGCGGAGGTACATCTACCATTTGGCGGTCTAAAGAAGAGCGGAACGGGAATGCCATCAGCGGCGGGACTGATAAATGCGGTGTCTCATCAAGTATCATGGACGGTGAATCATGATACGGATATCAAGCTGGCGCAAGGGTTGAGCGCCGGGGTTTCAAAGTAGACTGCTCCGGTAGCCTGTTACATTCAAAAACGGTACAGTTTCCTGGTAGGGTATTTATTGCTGGTTTATGGGAATAAGGATGAGAGTTTAATCAGGGTGTTAAGTGGATATTAGTTATTATTGCGTAATCTTATAATAATTCTAGTATATCTTGGAGGTGAAAATATTGGAAAAGAGATCATTAATTAGAATAGCGGCACTCGTTGTGGTTTTGAGCATAGTCACTGCTTTGCTTGGTGCTTGCGGTGTACCACAGAAAGAAGTCGATGCATTGAAGCAGCAGCTTGCTGCGAAAGAAAAAGAAGCAGCTACACTCAAGCAGAATAACGTTTTGTCTGTTGTACCCAATGCCCCACCGAGGCAACCAGCACCGCCGCCCAAGCCGGGTGACCCGCCACCACCACCTAAACCAACGCCACCCCCGGCCGAAGTTGTGCCCTTATTCTTCTACGTCGATACTGTGACCGCCGGTGCTGGTGAGAGCAAGTACAATGTTGACGCCAGCCGCTACTGTGCGATAACCAGCGTGTTTAAACGGGGTATGCATATAG
>JACQOM010000049.1 GCA_016202525.1 Chloroflexota bacterium
GAGCTAGCATTACTCGCTGGGATAAAATTAAGCCTCTGGTAAGCTCCATATTTTGCTTCATCCGTTGCGGATAAATCTGCAACCCTTTCATTATTGAGGTGAAAATAGCCAGCGAGTAGTCCACTAAGAGACAGGAACCGGGCAGAATAACGCGCTCAGTAGAGGAGTGGCTGATGTCACGTTCGTGCCACAGGGCAATATTCTCCATTGAGGTTAGTGCATAGCCCCTGACCAGTCGGGCTAAGCCACAGACCCGTTCACAGAGTTCCGGGTTGCGTTTGTGTGGCATGGCTGAAGAGCCGGTCTGATTGGCCGCAAAGGGTTCTTCCACTTCTCGTATCTCGGTTCGTTGCAGCCCTCTAATCTCGGTAGCGAACTTCTCCAGCGAGCTAGCAATTAAAGCCAGCGTAGTAACAAATTGAGCGTGGCGGTCGCGTTGCAAAATCTGGCTGGATACCGGGGCCGGGACAAGCCCCAATCGGGCACAAACCTTCTCCTCAATCTCAGGAGATAGGGTAGCATAGGTGCCGACTGCCCCGGAAATCTTACCGATAGCTATGACTCTTTTGGCTTCGTCGAGCCTTAGCTGATTGCGCTGCATCTCGTTAATCCACAGTGCCAGCTTCAAACCAAAGGAAATCGGCTCAGCATGGACGCCGTGGGTACGGCCCATCATCGGCGTATATTTATACTTCAGAGCCTTTTCCGCCAGCACGGAAACGAGTCCTTTGATATCCTCAGTTAATATATCCGTAGCCTCAACTAACTGGAGGCTAAGGGCGGTATCCATGACATCGGAGGAGGTCAGACCGAGGTGAACAAAGCGCGATTCTTTACCCAGACTTTCGGCAACGGAACCAAGAAAGGCAGTCATATCATGGTGAGTCTCTTTGAGAATCTCATCCATCCGTTTGTGATTGACCCGTGCCAGTTTTATCTTGGGCACTGCCTCCCTGGGGATAACCCCTAAATCAGCCCAGGCTTCACAAGCAGCAATCTCCACCTCCAGCCACTTCTCAAACTTGTTTTCATCCGACCAGACCCTTTTCATCTGCGGGCGGGAATACCGCTCAATCATCTGTCATCTCCTTGGGATTGTTTATCAAGCAGCTTTTAGTTCGCTCCGATACTTTTCGTAAGCCTTTCTTATTTCATCATACTTTAACCCCAGGATTTCAGCCGCCAGGTAGGCAGCATTCTTAGCTCCGGCCGCACCTATAGCAACGCTGGCTACCGGTATCCCGGCGGGCATCTGGACGATAGAGTAGAGAGCATCGACACCTTTCAACTCACTGCCGGATAAGGGTATACCGATAACGGGCAGGGTAGTCCAGCTTGCCAGTACCCCGGGCAGGTGGGCAGCTCCCCCGGCGGCGGCAATGATAACCTCAATTCCCCGCTCCCTGGCTGATAACCCGTACTGCCGGGCTTTATCCGGAGTGCGGTGGGCCGATATCACCGAAACCTCATAAGTAATACCCAGCCCCTTCAATACTTCCAGTGTCGGCGCTAAGGCTTCGGTATCTGATTTCGAACCCATAACTACGCCTACTAATGGCATTTTATCTGCCTCTTTACCTCAACCCGTTAAGTTTTTTATTTAGCGACCCTATCCTCTTTATCTCCCCACTATATAGAAGGCTTCGCCTCGCTTAAATTTCCCTTCACCACAGCAATATCCTTTCTATAATGACCGCCGGCAAAGTGAATTCTGGGAATATTAGCATAAACCTTTTCCCTGGCTTCGGCAATAGTCTGTCCCATCGCCACCACCGTCAAAACCCGCCCGCCGTTAGTCAATGCCTGACCGTCTGAGCCTGGCTTGGTGCCGGCATGAAATACTAGGATGTCTTTACCCAGATTATCCAACCCGGTAATGGGAAAGTCCGTTTTATAACTACCGGGATATCCACCGGAGGCCATGACCACCCCCACACAGGCATCATCGCTCCATTCTACATTTGTCCGGTCGAGGCTGCCATCGAGTACCGCCAGCATAATATCTACCAGGTCGGTTTTGAGCCGGGGTAGGGTAACCTGGGCCTCCGGGTCGCCAAAGCGGGCGTTGAACTCCAGCACTTTGGGCCCGTCCGGGGTAATCATCAGTCCACCGTAGAGTACACCACGGTAAGGCCTGCCTTCCTTCGCCATCGCCTTGACCGTCGGCCCCATAATAGTCTCCTGTACTGTTTTGCCCAGCGCCGGAGTAAAAAAGTAGGGCGGGCTGTAGCTGCCCATGCCGCCGGTATTGGGACCACGGTCGCCGTCATACACCCTCTTGTAATCACAGGCGGAAACCGTCGGCACCACTGCCTGGCCATCGGTGAAAGCAAAACAGCTCATCTCCTCTCCAGGCAGGTACTCTTCAATCACCACCCGGTCGCCGGCCGCTCCCAGGGCCTTCAACTCCATCATATTGACCAGAGCTTCCAGTGCCTGCGGGATGGAAGTGGCGACGGTTACCCCTTTGCCGGCGGCCAATCCGTCAGCCTTAATCACAACCGGCGGCGTTAGTTGCGCAAGGTAATCTTTGGCACGGCTATACTCGGTAAAGCTGCGACTCCAGGCACAGGGGATAGCATATTTTTGCATCAGTTTTTTGGCGAACGCCTTGCTGGCTTCTATCTGGGCAGCCTGTTTAGTCGGCCCGAAAATAGGGATACCGATAGTCTGGAAATGGTCGACGATGCCCTCAGCTAGCGGTGACTCCGGCCCGACCACGACCAGTTCGACACGCCTCTGCTGTGCGGCTCTAGCCAGTCCTTCGATATTGGAGGGGTTGATATCCAGGTTATGAGCAATCTGAGCCGTACCGGCATTGCCCGGCGCAGCATAAATCTCGCTCACTTTAGGACTCTGAGCAAGCTTCCAAACCAGAGTATGCTCTCTGGCCCCATTGCCGACAACCAGTATTTTAATCTACGTCACCCCCCCGTAGTGTTTGAAAACCCTATCCCCTGTATCCC
>JACQOM010000050.1 GCA_016202525.1 Chloroflexota bacterium
CTGATACCCGGAGAGTTAATCGACCGGTTCCAGTATGAGGACATTAATGCCGAGATACTGGCAGAAGGTGGTGAACCAGCCACCGCCCACACCGTACTGTTGGGGACAACCAGAGCCTCACTGAGCACCGGTAGCTGGCTGGCAGCCGCCTCTTTCCAGGAGACTACCAAGGTGCTGACCGAAGCTGCCGTTAGAGGGGCGACAGATAGACTGGCGGGGCTTAAGGAAAATGTGATTATCGGTAGACTAATCCCGGCCCGCTCTATGGCATCTGAAGGAATAGTCAGATTAGCCGCCGGCGAGGAAACGGAGGAGCCGACTGGACAGGAGCTAAGCCTGGCAGCCGTCGTACCCGCTGAAGAAGATAAAATTACTGAAGCCGACCTGGATGAAACGGAGCCAAGCACCTAGAGACTGACCGGCACGAATAATTAACCAGGCAATTGATATGAGTCGCCATAGCTTAGATTATGGCGACTCTTTCTCTTTATGGCCGGCTTATCCCCCGAGTTCACCTCATCCTGGGCTAACGTTTCATTTCGGTTGGTCACTCAAACTCCCGTCAATCTCACCCCTAACCCCTCTCTTCTTTTATTCCCCTTCCATTACAAGGGAAGGGGTTAGAGGATGGGTTGTTATCAAGCCAAAGAAAGCGCTACCCATCCTAGCACGACTAAAGAGATATGCTATAATAATTCAATTACTATTCAGAGGTGAAGTTAAAATAGCTCGTATCGTATCGGGGAAAACCAATCCGGAAGACACCACACTGGATACCAGCCTGCGGCCAAAGAGCCTCGATGACTTCATCGGGCAGAATAAGGTCAAGGAAAACCTGAGCATCGCCATCGCCGCCGCCAAAGGCAGAGGCGAGCCGCTCGACCACATGTTACTCTATGGCCCCGCCGGACTGGGCAAGACCACCCTGGCTTATATCATCGCCGCCGAGATGCAGGTCAACATCAAGATTACCTCCGGCCCCGCCATAGAACGTAGCGGCGACCTGGCCGCCATTCTAACCAACCTGCGCAGTCAGGATATCCTCTTTATCGATGAAATCCACCGCCTCAACCGAACCGTAGAAGAAGTATTATATCCCGCGATGGAAGACTTTGCTCTGGACCTGGTCATCGGCAAGGGCGCCGGCGCCAAAAGCCTGCGTTTGAACCTGCCGGCCTTTACCTTAATCGGCGCCACCACCCGCTTTGCCATGCTTAGCTCGCCCCTCCGTGACCGGTTCGGCTCCATCTATCATCTTGATTTCTATGACCAGACATCCATCGAAACTATCCTCAAACGCTCCGCCCGTATTCTCGGCATCAAAGCTGAAGCCGGCGGACTGGCGGAAATCGCCCGCCGGGCTAGAGGCACACCCCGTGTCGCTAATCGCCTTCTCAAGAGGGTCCGCGACTACGCCCAGGTGCAGGCCGATAATATCGCCACCCACTCGGTAGCCGTGGAGGCTCTATCCAAGCTGGAAATCGACCCCACCGGCCTGGATGACACCGACCGCAAGGTGCTCCACACCATCATTGAGAAGTTTAACGGTGGTCCCGTGGGACTGGAAACCATTGCTGCCGCCATCAGCGAGGAAGCCGACACGATTATGGATGTCTACGAGCCTTATCTGCTGCAACTGGGCTTTCTGGACAGGACTCCCCGCGGCCGGGTCGCCACCCCGCTTGCCTATCAACACCTCGGCCTGCCTTATGATAAAGAAAAACCCCCCCAGCCAACCCTGCTGTAAAAAGGTAAGAGAAAAATGGCAAAGTTCTTAAACACATCAAAAGCTTATGCAGAAATAGAGGAGATAATAAGCAAGACTAAAAGCAAGGTGGTTTTGATATCCCCTTACATTAAAATTCCAGAACTCCTGCTTGCACGCCTGAAATACATTGATAAGAATGGCATTCAAATAGTAGTAGTGTGTAGAAAAGATAACTTGAAAGCCGACGTAATAAGTGACCTCAAACAACTAAAGAGTCTGGAACTCCGCTTTGATGAAAACCTGCATGCCAAGTGTTTCTATAATGAAGAATTGATGGTAATTGGCTCCTTGAACCTGTATGACTATTCTCAACAGAATAATAGAGAGATGGGAATACTGCTTAGCTTGAAAGATGAGCCCAATGTTTTTAATGAGGCTCGTCAGGAAGCGGAATTTATAGTTAGTAACGCGAAGGAAGACATCACAACAAGAGACGATTCAAGTAGAACCAGGACAACAAGGAGAACCAGCAAACCAGGTTTTTGTATTAGATGCAGAACACCTATACCTTACAATATAGACCGTCCACTTTGTGACGAGCACTTCGAGGTATGGGCACAATACGGAGATCCCAATTATCCAGAACATCACTGCCACACTTGTGGAAATCGCGCATCAACTTCAAAAGCAAGACCGCAGTGCAATGTGTGCTATGCTCATTCGCAAAGATAAGAAAGATGGCAAAACAAAAGGGTAGGAGCAACTTCAAAGACAGACCGAAGTGTAGACATAAATAAATTCAGTAGAAAAGGAGATTAACAAAAATGGTCCGACTGGAAACACTGACAGAAGCTGAGCGCAAACGCCATGAAGACTTGCCCTGCCCAACCTTTGAAACCCGCCCCTGGGTAAAAGGACCAAAGCTATCCGAAAGACGTGTAGCTTTGATTTCCACAGCGGGACTGCATAGACGAGAGGACCGGCCTTTCACCCGTGAACCAGGTGACTACTACCGGATTATTCCCGGTGATATTAAATCAGATAACCTGATAATGAGCCATGTCTCACTGGGCTTTGACCGGAGTGGATTTCAGCAGGACTGGAACGTCGTCTTCCCGATTGACCGTCTTCGCGAGCTGGCAAAAGAGGGCACAATACAAAGTGTGGCTGACTTCCATTATTCTTTCATGGGTGCTGACGACCCCTTGAGATGGGAACAGAGCGCTCGACTTCTGGCCGGTCTGCTCAAGAAAGACAAAGTCAACGCCGTTCTACTCGTGCCTGTCTGACCGAACTGTACGCGCGCCGTCGGCGTGCTGGCACATTTCCTTGAAGAAGAAGGTATACCGACCACACAGATTAGTCTGATTCGCCTGCATACCGAGAAGACCAAACCGCCGAGAGCTTTATGGGTACCCTTTGACCTTGGGCGTCCCCTAGGTGCTCCCAATCATCCGGCACTTCAAAAGCAGGTACTGCTGGCAGCCCTGAAGCTTCTTGAAGCACGTAATGGCCCGGCACTGGTAGACTTTCCTGAAGACGCACCACTATCCAGCGAAGAGCCGGTGATACTCGCCTGCCCATACATCCCTCCTACTGAACAGAAAGGTGTAGCCACTAAAATGCAGAAGCTTTGCCATAATTTTAAGGCAGAGATGACAGCAATGCGACCCTGGTATGACAGAGGAGTCGATATGCGTAAACGCACTACAGTGGGCGTAAGCAAATTATCCCTTGAAAAACTTGCCGGCTTTATTTGTTCTATAATCGAGGAAGGCAAGCTCGAAAACCCGCGGCCAGATGTGCCGCTCTCCTTCGAACTCAGGTATGTAGCCGATGACCTGAAAGCGTACTATTACGAAGCGGTGACGGCACAGCCGGGCATGGAAACAACGGATAGCGAAGCGCTGGCAAAATGGTTCTGGAAAGATACGGTTGCGGGCGAGGCATTGCTGGTTGTCTCGGAAGCCTGTAGCAAGAGCCTTGACGAGTCAGTACAACGAGTCGCCAGAGTCTCGATAGTACCGAGAGAGTTCACACCCCGAACCTAGTTTCTTCCTAAATTCCCTACTTTCAAGATATAACGAGGATAAGGCTTACCAAAACAAAAGGGGAAGTCTCGATTGAGGCTCCCCCCTCTATTTAATATCTATGCCTGGTGCGACTTAGTAAGTTGTCCCTCCGTTCAGCCTTGGCAGGCCTGACTGCTGAATGCTCTGTTGTGCCGGCTGTCTTATCTCATGTCTTAGCAATCCCTTAGCATTCGGCATCTGTCTTCGGATAGCGCCTTTGGGAACAGCGTTCTTTTCATGCCCGCCACGATTCAGGAAACCGAAGATACGCCCTAACAAGCCTGGGGTAAGGAATGCCGGTTTCTGCTGCCACCAGTCCTTGATTGCTTTCGCCTCCGCCTCCGTCAGCTTCCCTTTCTCCACCGCCTTGTCCAGCGCCTTAAAGAGAGCCTCTTCCCTTCTCTCCTGCTGAGCCTGTTTGAAGGCGCTCACCAGCTTGTCCTCAGGAATACCCAGAATTTCAGCTACCCTAGCTAAAAGACCCGCCGTCTTATTATCTCCTGAAGAATCGATAGATTTAACAATTTGTGACGGCGCTGTTACCGGTTTCTCCTGTGCCATCACCGTAGCCGCGCCTCCCAGCGTCAGCAAGACCACCACTGCCAGCACTGAAATAAGAACCTTTACTTTTTTCGACATCTCTCTTACTCCTTAATAATCTCGCCTGATACCCCATTACTTCAGAATAGCGTAGACTACCTGCACGCTGATGGTAATCTCCATTTCGCCGGGGCTGATTGGCGTCGCTCCCCCCGGAGCAAAAGATTCCGCTCTTGCCATTAAAGGTGTCGGCGGGAAATAGGAAGTCTCGGAGATAAAGGTCGGTTTACCCAGAGACACCCCACCCAGCCTTGCCATCTGTTCCGCTTTAGCCTTAGCATCGGCCATCGCTTTCTCTCTGCCTTCATTATTGTAAGCAGACGGATCATCGATGGTAAAACTGATACTATCGATTCTAGTGCGGTCCCCCCCGGCTTGAGCCACGGCATCGATGATAGAGCCAGCCTTGTCGATATCTCTCAGCTTTGCCGCCACTACATTGGTTACCCGGTAGCCGATGATAACCTCGCGCTGGTTCTTGTCATCAAACCTGGTTACCTTGGTAATGTTAAAAAACTGGGTCTGGATATCTTTCTTAGCCACCCCATTACCGGTCAGGGCAGTCATTACCTTATTCATCGCTTCAGACGCCTGGCTCTGGGCCTGGGCTACAGTTGCTTCCTGAGCTTCAATACCTAACCTCAACAGGGCGATATCCGGCACGACAGTCACTTTTCCCTGTCCATTGACCCAGATGCCTTCCTGCTGGCTACTGGCCACCTGGACAGTGCTACTGCCTGCCTGACAGCCGGCCAGACCAACTAAGACCAGGACTAACGCCAAGCCTGCCACTAACAACCACTTCTTTTTCACAGCTTACCTCCATGTGAATTTCTGGCTACTATATATAAAAACGGGAAAAACGCCGATTGGTTAGTAGAACTTCCGCAGAAATTTTTGAAATTCAGTCCCCGTCTTCGTCTAACGATTCCAGCGCTTTCTTATAGCCGTCCTCGGATACAGCGATAGCCCGCAGCAGCGCCGGCCTGTCCTCTGGTGGGACTTTATCGAGCAGGGCACGCAGACGCTCAGGGTGACTGGAAGCATAATGTGCCACGGTCTCCCGCAGTTTCTCTCGGCGGCCATCTTTGCCGCCTTTCTCTTTGCCCCGCTCTGCCAGTCCAGTCGCCACAGAAGGCGCTGGCGCTTTTTCAGGCTCCAGTGCTCTTTTCAGCTCCGGCGCCTCCGCAGCGGCCGGCGCCACTGGAACAGCCCCGTCCTTAATCTTTTTAACCGACGACAGGTCGATTATCCTGGTCAGGTAAGTATTAAGCCCCTGCGTAACTCGCTCTATTTGCTCCGCCTTGCTTTCATCAGCCATGCGGGCTATCTCCTCGACTCTCTTATCGGCCAGCCGGGCATAAAGCTCAGCCTTACCGATACTGGACGGAGTCAATGCCAAACGCACCTTTTCAGTGGCCAGCTTCACCGGATAAAGTACCTGGTCAGGCATACTGCTGCTGGCCGCTGCCACCGTGCCACTACCCGCCAGCAAGAAAACCAGAACCGCCGTCAAAACCACTGCCCACTGCGGTTGCCAGTTAAAGAATGAATGACTCTTTTTAGGCGCCGTGTTCTGAAGCACCGAGTACAACTGGTATCTGGCCCTGTCTCTTAGCTCAGGACGCGGCTGTATCGCTGACGCCTGCTTAACCGATAGAGCCGTCTCCAGCAATGGCTTAAGCTCATCCGCGTACTCCGGGAAGCTCTGCAGGCACTGCTCTACAGTCTCACCTTTGAGCAGCAACCTCTCCAGGCATTCATCCAGAGCATTATTGAGTTTTCTGGTCTTTCTCATCGCTATTCACCAACAACGTCTTGCGCAGAGCCACAATTGCGCTATGCTGCAGGGCTTTTATTGCTCCCTGGCTCTTACCCATAATCTTAGCGACCTCAGCAGTCGATAAATCGCTGGCAAAGCGGAGAGAAATCACCTCACGTTGGGCCTCGGTCAGATACCGGGTAGCCGATAGTACCTGCTTAATATCCAGGCTGTGCTCAACCAGTTGCTGAGGATTACTATTACTGTCACTGACCAGTAGTGACTCATCCAGTGGAGTCGCCGCCCGCTTCTGATTCTTTCGAAAATAGTCAACTACCTGGTTGTGAGCAATACGAAATAGCCACGAGGAAAAGGGTGCTCCCTGCCAGTTGAAGGAAGAGATAGACTGGAGAGCATTAATAAATACCTGCTGCGTCATATCTTCCGCCTCCGTCTTGTCCCCTATCCTCAGAGTCACATAACGGTAAATCCGGTCAAAGTGTGCCTCATATAATCTGGCGAAGGCCACCTGGTCATGTTGTTTGGCTCGCCGGACGAGGCTCTCCTCATCTTGCACCTGACAACAACCCCCGTTAGCTAAACCTCGGTCTAGCCATCAATCAGGGCGTTACCCTGTGCATAGAGTATAGCCTAGAATATACACAGAGGCAACGTTAGGCGTTGTCTATATTAGATAACGTAAATGGGCGGTAAAAGGTTAGGTGAGAGTCTTGGACAGCGATATTAATAGCGTTTACAGGTTTGAAGATGATTTGCCTTCTGCGATTGTGGATAGGAAGGAAACGATTCTAACTCATCTAGTAGCACATTAACACATTACCAATTGAATAGTATATGAGAACTTGCTCAGCTGTTATCTAACATAAATCTGATTGTGATGTTCTGCATCATCAGGTCTGCTTCTTTTTCGTTCATCTTCAGAACGATAATTTCAGCCAGTTTACCCAGTAGCCGCACAGGTATTTTATACTCTACCGTTAAGGACAACTTTGTTCTTTTGCCACTAGACCGGAATGTCCATGTTATTGTACTATTTATACCCTTCTTAGTTTTAATAACCAACCACTGATTTGGTACTACGCTAGTATATTCCGCTGAGCCCTTGAAAACTACTCCCGTCATTTTATAAACCCAATTGAGACTGTAACCGCCGTTGGGTAACGATGTTATATCTTTGACCTCAATCAAGCTTGGCCAGAACTCCGGCCAGTTGCTTGGTTGACCGAGGTAACCGAAGACCTTTTCAATAGGTGCGTTAACTATGGCTTCTTTATCTATCCTTGCCATTCTTATCGTATCACCCAATTATTACGCTTCTATAACAAACCCTGGGCTGCAACTTCCTCTTTCACAAACATTATAATACCCGAATGGTAATTCTGAGAGTATCAAAAGGTTCAGTCCTATAGCCAAAAGGGTCAAAATAGTTAAATGGCAATTTGTAAAAAGAAGGGTTAACGTCAGTAAAGAAGCGTTGACCAAAGTGAGGTCCGGTAGAATAAGGAGTTATTACAGATAGCAGGCAATGTGCTACAATAATCTCAGGGTTGAAGCTCATTTAGAGGAATGAAAACTTGCTTTGCTATGTGCGCATGATGCGTCAGGAAGACATCAATCAGGTAGCCAGAATCGACCGTGAGGCTTTCTCCACTCAACTGCCGGCGCCCGATTTTCACTATGAGTTACGGAACAAGGTAGCTTACTACATCGTCGCCTGCGATAAAGCGGAGGATTGCGGTAATCCGGTCAATCCGGAGACTCCCGCCGGTGACAACCCGCCCAGCTTGCCCGCCCGACTAATAAACCTGTTCCGCCGCCAGTCCACCGGCAATAAACCACTCCCGGCCGCCTCAGAAGATATTACCGGTTTTGCCGGCTTCTGGGTCATCGCCAATGAGGCTCACATCACCAGTATCGCCGTTCAGGAAACCCACCGCCATCAGAGCATCGGCGAACTTTTAATGATATCCGTGCTCGACCGCGCCAGAGAACTAAAGGCACGCACCGCTACCTTGGAAGTCCGCGTCTCTAACAATATTGCCCAGAGTCTCTATACCAAATATGGCTTCACCAAAGTAGGCACCCGCCGCGGGTATTACACTGATAACAGAGAGGACGCCCTTTTGATGTCCACCCAGGATATTACCTCGGCGGCATTTCAGGCACGGTTACAGCACCTGAAACAGGCTTATTACAGAAAAAACGGAATAGCCTCTTCTCAGCTTATCGGCTAACTCTTACCCAGCCAGTCATCCAGTATGCCGGGGATTTTCGGAGAAGAATCTTTGGTACCTGCTTTAGCCATAAGCCATTCTTCGAGTCCCTGCCGGCTCCTGGCTAGCGGCACCTTCAGCTTATCCAGGTTAACATTAACCATATAGTTGACCGAATTGTACTTTTTCGCTGCATCTATCTGCTGATTAAAATCTTCAACCATGGTAAAAGTATCGGAAAGAGCAGTCCGCAACGGCTGGCTCAGAAAATCCAGTTTGCCCTTATTCCTCTGCCAGTTGACCATCTCGAACTTTTTCGGTTTCTTCTGGAAGTCATAAGCCTCTGCCAACGCCTGATTCAGCCTTACTTCAGATAGCAGCCCCTGGACAATCTGTAAAGGTGCCGTCCGCGGTCTAATTCCCCGCCTCAACAACATCTGTAACACCAGCATCCCGATTGCCAGCAAAATGACCGGCATGTTTTCTTTGATGGCATCAAAGTTCATAATTCTACCCCACCTCATTAAATCGCGGACTGCGACTGAACCCGTACCCTCTGATTACGGCTCAGAAGATAGCTTTCCCCCTTGAGCATAGTTGGTCTTGGGGTTATCCTTTAGGATGACAATAATTGCCTGCGGCGGCATGCCCCTTTTCGTGAACACCGCAGTAAACTCTTCGACAAGTTCTTTCTTTTGTGCCACGGTGCGTCCTTCCCATAATTCAACGGTAATTACTGGCATGGTATCCCTCCTTCTTACATTTGCCCGAATAATCCATCCTAGCCTTAAGTGGTGAAAGTTGTCAATAAAATCGCTGGGCGGTCTAATCCTTCTTCACCAGCAAACATATGTTTCTGGAAAAGAACTTTACCGGCAGGCGGTAGGCGCTTTCGGGAAATGCCCGCAGCACACTGAGACCAGACCGCTTTACCAGCCTCTTAAGCTCAGGATAAGAGAACAAATAGTAATAACGTAACAGTGTCTTATCACCGGTCCTCCACGGTACATCCACTTCCTTGCCGCTTAGCCAGAACCTTGGCTGCCAGCGGTTCCACACCGTAATAAAAGCTTCGCCACCCGGCTTTAGTACCCGTCTCAATTCACCCAGTGCCGCCTGCCTCTCCTTTTCCCCTCTGATATGGTGGTAGGTCGCCACTGAAATCGCCCAGTCGAAGACCGCATCCCGATAAGGGAGATGGCTGGCGTCAGCCAGAGTCAGGTTGACAGCAAAATCGAACTTCCGGGAGTATTTCCCAGCCATAGCCAGCATTTCAGAGGAAAAATCGATGCCGTACAGGGTGAATCCCTGGCGGAAAGGCAAAAAATCCGGCCCATGGGCACAGCCGATGTTAAGCAGCCTACCCCTTTGCCAGCGCCGCGCCAGTTCCTCCAGTTCACTGCGGAATATCGTCCAGTGCCGGAAGTTATACCAGCCCGGAGCTATCCGGTCGAATACATCGCTGGCCATTCTATCCCCCACACTCTTCATTATAATAAGGGCGCTTTGGGCCGCCGCACTACCAGGACAGACAGCGCTGACACTATATATAAAATAATGAAGGTAATAAAAGCCCAGTAATAGGTACCCATGCTATCATACATGTATCCGGAGACAATGGGACCCAGAGCCACCCCTACGCTCTGGACAAACATTACTATGCCGAAAATAGAGCCATAAGAAACAAAACCGAAGTTATCACTGACCAGCATCGCCATCACCGGTAGCCAGCTGCCGACGCACATTCCCAGAACAATTGCATAAAGCCATATTACCGATAGGGATGATGTCGACCGCACATTCATCAATACAATAAGACTGGCTACCTGAAGCCCGGTACCGATACAACTAACGTATTTTGCCTCTATCCGGTCGCAGAGCCAACCGAACAATACTCTACCCGCCAGGCTGACCAGGCTAACAGCGCCCAGCGTGCCGGCGGCCATTGCCACCGGAAAACCGATGTCCTCCAGGTAAGGTACCTGGCTCATCAGAAGCCCGACCAGACTGAAACCACTGGTAAGAACCGAGATAGCAATCAACCAGAATGCCGGGGTAGCTAATGCCAGTCTTAGAGTTAACCCACCGGGTGTTGGCGGTGCTGTCTTTTCCTCAACCACCACTTCAGGGCCGGCTGCTCCGTCAGGATAGAGACCCTTGTCCGCCGGCCTGGCCTTGATTACCAGCAGAGATAAAGGGACAACCAGCAGCCAGGTAAGCACCGCCATCACCAGATAAGCCGTCCTCCAGCCAAAATTAGGGATAAGGTAGCCACCGATAAATGGCGTCAAAGCCACCCCACCCGCACCCATACCGGTCGACATGATACCGATGACGGTACCTCTCCGTTTCTGGAACCAGTTGGACACTACCATGGTTGTCGGAATCGTACCCATACCCGTCATACCTATGGCGATAACGATATAGCTTCCGTAAAAATGCCAGAGGTTACTCATCAGACTGAGTAAGACAAAACCGATGCCGGAGATAAAAGCGCCGGCAGCGATAACCTTGCCGGCGGCGTAGCGGTCAATCACCCGCCCGATAAAAGGCGAAGCCGCGCCGCCAAGAAGAGAATAGATGGTATAACCAAGCATTATTCCACCCCTGGTCCAGCCCAGACCCTCCTGAAGAGGCCTGACAAACAAGCTAAAGGCAAAAAAGCCAACCCCGGAGTTGATAAAAACGCAGAAAAATACGGCTACCACTACCCAGTAACCGTAAAAGACGCGGGGCTTTTTGATTGGTTTCGGTTTATCGATGTTAATCTCTCCTTAACTGACCGTCTAAAAGAGTAACGTTCCATTTTGGTTGATTACTCAAAGTCATCTTCAACCTCACCCTCTTTATCCCCCTC
>JACQOM010000051.1 GCA_016202525.1 Chloroflexota bacterium
CCAAGCTGACCGTACTCATCTTTTTCAAATCGACTGTTTTCTGACTTCGGGCGATTGATGGTGTCGGCTTGAAAGCTGCCCTGAGGACTATCGGCATCCCGTTGCTGATGCCGCCGAGTATGCCGCCGGCATTATTGGTCAGGGTAATAATCTTACCGGCTTTGATTGCCAGCGAATCATTATTCTCCGAACCTTTTTGGGCGGAGACAGAAAACCCTGAGCCGAACTCGATTCCCTTAACCGCCGGTATTGCCAGAATCGCTTTGGCCAGCTCTCCATCCAGCGTATCGAAGATTGGTTCTCCCAAGCCGACGGGCACATTGAGCGCTATACCTTCTACCGCTCCCCCAACGCTGTCGCCAGCCTCTCTCACCTTCTCAAGCAGCTTGATTATCTCTTTGGCGGTGGTGGGGTCAGCGCACCTGAGTGGGTTTGTTGCCACATTTTTTCTGATTTCATCGATTCCTTTCGGACTGGCTTTGATACCGCCGATTTCAATGGTATGTGCCAGCACCTCGATGCCGACCGTGCCGAGCAGCTTCTTGGCGACGGCGCCGGCCATGACCAGAGTGGCTGTGATTCTACCGGAGAACCTGCCTCCACCGCGGAAATCATTGAATCCGCCGTACTTGGTAAAGGCGGTGTAATCGGCATGGCCCGGCCTGGGCAGGAACCTCATCTTTTCATATTCGGTGGAATCGACATCCTTGTTCCACACCAGCAAACAGATGGGAGCGCCGGTGGTATGTCCGTTGAAGGTGCCGGAGAGGATTTCCACCTTGTCTTCCTCGGCTCTGCGGGTAGCGCCGATGCCTGCCTGCGGCCGCCTCTTATCCATTTCTTTCTGGATATCCTGCTCATCAAGGGCTAGTCCCGCCGGGCAGCCATCGATAGTAGCGCCGACGCACCGGCCGTGGCTTTCACCGAAGCTGGTTATGGTGAACAGCTTGCCGAAACTATTTTCCATCTATCTTTACCTCGCCCCCCAGACTTTTCAGTATATCCCAGAACTCGGGGTAGGTTTTGGCGACACATTCCGCCTCTTCTATTATGGTGCCGCCGTAGCTTAAACCGAGCAGGCTAAAAGCCATGGCGATACGGTGGTCGCCCCGCGTGCCGATGACCGCATTCTGTACCGGTGAACCGGTAATGGTCAATCTATTTTTCTCCTCGGCGACTTTGATACCCATTCTCTCCAGTCCTTCACGTAAAGCTGAAGGTCGGTCTGACTCTTTGAGCCGAGCTCTTTCGATGCCGGTGAACTCGCTGGTGCCATCGGCCGCCGCCGCCAAAACAGCCATGGTCGGCAGCAGGTCGATGCAGTTGACCAGGTTGGCACGTATCGCTTTCAGTCTTGCTTTTTTAACCGTGACCGAGTTTTTGCCGATGGTGACGGGAACCTCCATTTCTTTTAAGAAATCCAGTATCGCCTTATCTCCCTGCAGACTGGCCGGATTTACGTTGGCTACCTCCACCTCACCGGCTAAAGCCCCCAGTGCCAGGGGGTATGAGGCTGATGTCCAGTCTCCCTCTACTCTGTATTTAGTCGGCTTATACTTTTGTCTGGATATTTCCAGTTCCCTCAGGTCCGGGGAAGCGTTGACGCTTATGCCGAAAGCTTTCAGGCATTCCAGGGTCATGGCGACGAAGGGTTGCGATTCCAAAGCGGTTGTTACCCTGATTTTAGCGCCCTCTTCGGCAAAGGGGGATATGAATAGTAGGGCGGAGACGAATTGGGAACTGATGTTGCCCGGCAGTTCGGTGACTCCGCCCTTTAGTCTGCCTCCCCTGACCAGCACGCAGGTTTCCTTCTCCTGGTAGGAACAATCGACTCCCAGTTGAGTCAGCGCCTGTACCAGTGGTTTTATCGGCCTTCGGGCAAGGGAAGGCGCCGAGGTCAGGCGGCAGATACCGGAGACGAGCGCGCAGATGGCTGTCATGAATCTCAATGTGGCGGCCGATTCCCGGCAGAACAGGTCAGTTTTCGGCTCAACGAAGTCACCGCCGGTGACCCACCATGAGTTCTTGTTCTGAATAACGGAAATGCCCAGGCGGCTCAATACATCCAGGCAGGCTTCGGTATCATCGGAGCCGAGCGGGTTGATTATTTCGCTTTCGCCTTTAGCCAGGGCAGAGCATATCAGCCCGCGGATAGTATAGCTCTTCGAGGAAGGAGCAGTTACCTTGCCGGCTATCTTACTTTGATAAATCGAAGCTCTCATCTTTTTTTAGCTGCTCTATTATTTGCTCAGCCACGGCCTTAATGTCCAGTTTTGAGGTATTAACGCTGATGTCAGCTGCCTGTTCATAAAAAGGTTTCCTGAATTTCAGGAGTTCGGTGATGGTCTGGAGAGGGTTGTCCACCGCAAGAAGAGGTCTCTGCCCCGCCTCTTTCAAGACCCGTTTGAGGATGGATCCCGGAGATGCCGTAAGATAAACTATTCGGGAACTTTTCCTCAGCCGGTCGGTATTTATTTTGTTGAGGATGATGCCTCCCCCGCAGGCGATAACCACCCTTTCCATTCTGGCAATCTCTTTGGTGACTTCAATCTCGAGCTCGCGGAAAGCTATTTCACCGTCCTGCTGAAAGATATCGGGAATGGGCTTTCCCGCCTGCCGCTCAATCAATAAGTCGGTCTCGATGAATTTACGGTTTAGCTTTTGTGCCAGGAGACGGCCAACGGCGCTCTTGCCGGTTCCCATGAAACCAATCAAAGCGATATTAGTTTTCATAATTTCTTAGTAACTTGGTGGCTTCCTGTCTCATCAATTCCACCGGCGCTTTCCGTCCGGTCCATTTCTCGAAAGCTAAAGCTCCTTGCCAGACCAGCATATCCAGCCCGCCGATGATTTTTGCGCCGGCGCTCTTAGCTTCTTTTAGCAACCTTGTCTTTACTGGGTTATAGACAATATCGAAGACAATCAGACCTCGGCGTAGCAGGTCGGCTGCAACGGGAGTATGGTCGGCATCAGGCACCATGCCCAAGCTGGTGGTGTTGACCAGCATATCGGCTTTGCTCAGAGCCTTAGCCAGGTTTTCTTTATTAAGCTCCGAGGCAACAACTTTCTTGTCGGATGCCGGTAATATGCTGCCGGCCAGTTTCCTAGCACTATCAGGTGAGCGGTTGATGATAACCAGATTGGCACCCCGTTCAGCCAGGATAAAAGAGACGGCCCTCGAGGCACCGCCGGCTCCCAAAATGACGACATTTTGTCCCTTCGGTTCGATGTCTTTTTCCAGTAAAGCCTGCAGAAATCCGTCGGCATCGGTGTTATAGCCGGTCAGTACACCATTATCATTGACGATGGTATTGACCGCCCCAATCTTATCCGCCAGTGGGTCGAGCTTGTCTAAGTACTGAAGGACGGCGACCTTGTGCGGGATGGTAACGTTCAGACCCCTGATGTTCAGTGCCCTCATCCCAGCAATAGCTTCAGCCAGCGCCTCTTTTTTGACCCGGAAGGGAACATATAAATAATCCAGTCCTGTCTTCAGGAAGGCGGCGTTGTGCATTGCGGGCGATATCGTATGCTCCACCGGGTCGCCGATTATCCCGCAGAGTTTTGTTTTGCCGGAGATAGCTCTATTTTCCATTCTTGTTTATCGCTTCATATATTGCTAACAGGTCTTTTACCGTTAGCTGCCCCTGAGCGGATTCTTTACCAGTTTCAATCGAGGCATAGGTGAAGTCGCCACCGGCCAGTGGGCAGAGAACACGGCTGATGATGCCTGGAGCCCCCATGGCTAGTGAGACCAGTCTGACTCCGGGGAACTCGGCGAAAAGCTGTAGGACACTGATGTTATCCCGTGCCTCGCGGGCGGTAGTAACTATCTTGGCAATATCGGCGCCGGCTTTGAGTTGTCTTTGCACTATGGCTTTCATCTCAGCCAACGGGAGTGTTTTCTCCAGATTATGATAGGACAGGAGGCATTTCGCCCTTTTCTTAAATATTGATACGATTTTACCCAGGTTCTTCGTCTCAAGTTCAACGTCAATTATTGATGCTCCCAACTCGATGGCTTGAAGAAGCTGCTCGATTCTGCCGTCTTCAGTTCCGGACCACTTACCGCCCTCGTTGGCATTCCGGTTGGTAGCTATCCAGGGTTTACCGAGTTGCCCGGACAGCTCCTGCCAACCGTCACCAATGAGGTCGATGCGCACCTCGAACAGGTCGACCAGCGGTGCCACCTGGCTGGCGGCTTTCGCGTCATTGCTGACGATGGCGGCGCAAATTCTAGGTTTTCTCATTCGGATTGGTTAAAGACTCCTCTATCAAAGATGAGCTTACTTCATCGCTGATGAACACGTTGCCTATCGATTTAGGCAAGACGAATCTTATTTTGTCCTGCAGAATCTTTTTATCGTGTTTCATCGCCTGGATTAGTTTTTTTGCCTGAAGACGGGGAATTTCGGTGGGCAGGCCAGCCCTGTTGATGAGGTTTTTCAGCCTGCCTACCTCTTTTTTATCCAGTATATCCATCTTGTTGGCGATTCTGGCCGCGACCAGCATACCCATGGCTACGGCTTTGCCGTGCGAGACGGAAAAATCGGAGACGGATTCAATGGCATGTCCCACAGTGTGGCCATAGTTCAGGATATTTCTCAGGCCGAAATCCCGTTCGTCCTTTTCTACCACTTCGGCTTTTATCTTAGCCGACTGAAAGACAATCGTTTCCAGCGCTTGGTCATCGAGCGACCTTATCCGGTCGAGGTTTTGCTCCAGATAAATAAAGAAATCCTCGTCGTGGATTACTCCGTATTTGATGACTTCGGCTAGCCCATCGCTAAGCTCTTCAGCGCTGAGTGTTTTCAGGGTGGTGATGTCAGAGAGCACCAGGCTGGGCTGGTAGAAAGCCCCTATCCTGTTTTTGAGCAGGCCGTAATTCACGGCCACCTTGCCGCCGATACTGCTGTCAACCTGTGCCAGCAGGGTAGTCGGTATCTGTACCAGCGGGACTCCGCGCAGGTATGTCGCCGCCACAAATCCGCTCAGGTCGCCGATAACCCCGCCACCCAGTGCCAGGATAGGGGTCATCCTTTCCGCATGAAAGTCGGTTAGCTCATGGTACAGGCGGCCAGCCGTTTCCAGCGATTTTTGTTCTTCCCCCTGTGGGACTTCTATGATGAGTGCCTTGAAGCCGTTGCTGGTCAGGCTTTGCTTCAGGGTACTGCCATACAAGCTCTTTACCGCCGGGTCGGTAATAATTACCAGCTTATCGTTGCACCCGATTTCTTTGAGCTTGTCTGCGGTCTGCTTGAGCAGCCCGGCGCCGATATGGATATAGTAGCCGGTGCTGCCCAGCTTGACCCTGACTTTTTTCATCTGTTATTGCCCCAGTTTTGTTTTTGCTGAGTTGATGACTTTATTGACTTCTTAAGAGGGTTAGTAAACAAATCCCGTTAGAGACCGTAGCGTTCTTTTAGTCTTGCCTGCCTTGTCCTGTCCTCATGGATATGGTTCACGGTATCGATTGTCCGTCGGGTCTCAGAGTCTAATGATGCTAAACTCTTTTCGTCTAGCTCACGGGCTAGCTGTTCCAGTTGATGGTAGGTAGTGGTGATATGTTTGGGGTCTCCTTTTACCGGCAAACGGGCAAAAAGGTCGCGGAAAGCATGCGCATGTTTTTGGTATCGCTCATCACGGTCGAGCCGGCTCATGCTTTGATGAAGTCCGGAAATCCAGGAGGCTGCATGGTAGACCTCGTCGTCCCTGTTTCCGAAGGGGGCAATCATGCCGGATATAGCTTCGGTGCATTCGTAATCATCGATGTTATTCGGGGCAAGTCGTAGCTCTTTGACAATTTCTACAGACCGCTTCCGGATAGACTCCTGTCCTTTTTTGATGAATTCCTGACAACCACAGAGGTCACACATATTAGTCTCCTTGTCTGTAATTGGGGTTGAGTAATCTACGGCTTGTAGGCAGTGCACTCCATTTCTACAAGCATCTCTGGCCTTATCAAATTTGTTATCAAAGCGGTGCGGGCCGGACGGTCTTTC
Organism: Chloroflexota bacterium; assembly: GCA_016202525.1. The sequence goes on from JACQOM010000051.1 coordinate 6,003, forward strand.
GGGAAGTATTGAGTGTAAACCTCATTCATCTTCGGCCAATCTTCTGCCCGGGGCAGGAAGACCTGTACCTTGACAACGTCGCTGAGGGATGCGCCGGCTTTTTCCAGCACCCGCTTGATACTTTCCAGTACCTGTCTAGTTTGAGCTTGTACCCCTTCTACTGCATTGCCATTAGCATCCCTGGCCCCAACCGTCCCTGAGACAAAGATAAAATCTCCGGCTCTGAACGCTGACGAGAAGGGGGCATTCTCCGTGTTAGGCATGACGATAGCTTCTTTTCTGGCCATGGCTCAACTCCTCTTTTGATATTTTATTTGCAGGTCTTTAATTTTTCAGGGAAAATAGCACTCCCTGCTCCCCTATTAGTCTTTGCACCTCTCCTTTTCCCTCGAGGTATTTCAAGTGGGCTTCGGCTTCGCCGAAAGCAAACCATTTCTGCTGGGGTGGGAACTGCTCCCATGATTTATAGGTCATGTCCCATGTCATCAATGAGGCTACCTGATAAGCATTTTTACTACCGGCTTCGAGAATGGAGAGGACCTCGTCGGCTCTATCCTGGTGGTGCTGCTTCAATTCTGTAATTCTCTCTTTGTGGTCTTTAAACAAGCGTCTATGGCCGGGCAATACCAGCTTGATATCGAAATTGTATATCTTGTCCAGGCTGTTTAGATAGTCGTTCAAAGGGTTCTCATCATCGGAGGTTAATGATATGTTGGGCGTGATATCGATGAGAATATGGTCTCCCGAGACAAGTATTTTCTTTTTTGACTCGTAAAGGCACATATGCCCCCTGGTGTGCCCCGGCGTTTCGATACAGCGGAATAAATTGTCGCCGATACTTATTGTGTCACCTTCTCTTAAAATGTGAAAGTCGATGTGCCCCTGGGGACTATATTTGCGTCCCGGGTGGTTCTCGATTGCCTTCTTGCGTTCGTCTTCGGGGAAACCGTGCCGGGCGGCAAACTCATCATTTCTCTGCCAGCTATTGCCCGGTTTATTGCTGGAGCCGGCCTCCGGTTGATTGAAGTAGACAATCGATGTGTCGGTGGTCAGGCTGGGGACGAGTCCCATGTGGTCTGAATGAACGTGGGTAATAAAGAAGTCAGTCTTTTTCAAATCTACGTTGAGTTCTTTCAGTCCGGAGGTCAACGCACTCAGGCATTCTTCGCGGTTCATGCCGGTATCGATAACCAATGAGCGTTTTCCGTCCTTGATGACATAAGAGTTGATGGACTGCAGTGGATTCCGGGGTAAGGGAACCTCGATTCGGTACAGGTCTGGTAAAATTTCTTCAGTCATTATTCTACCTTTAACATCCGGCTAGATGAATGTTAGTTCTATATTTTCTGTGACTCAGTTACTGGCAAAAGAATATAGTTTAGTCTATCATCTATATCATTAGCCTGTAAAGGAAGGATAATGCTTTGGCTGAGACTACTATTCTTTCGAGTCTAGCCGGGTGAATGTCTGGTAAACCCGACGAAAAGGATACTGCCCGCAACTCCGAGTCCGGCGGTGATGTAAAACACGGCATTAACATTTAGGAATTGAGCGATGACGCCGGATATAACCGGTCCTACGGCCATGCCGATGCTGAAGCCTAGAAAGAGCACTGACATGGTCAAGCCCATTCCGTATTTCCTACCCTCTTCCACGCCTAAAGCGGAAGCTGCGGGCTGGGAAATTGCCATAGTAACTCCCTGGATAAGCAGCACTGCCAGTAGTTGCCAGAAACTATGGGTCAGGGGAATAGCCACTAGTGACACGGCAAAAAGGATGAGACCGATAAAGGCGAGGGGCTTTCGGTTGAATCTGTCAGCCATGATGCCACCCAGCGGCGTGAGCAGCGTTACCGAAAGGATATTAACGGTTATCAGTATTCCAATAAGGCTGATGCTTAAGCCCATCATAGCAGCGAAGACGGGAAGGAAGCTGAAAATGCCGCCTCTACCTATGGCTTGCCCCAGCCACAAGCTAAAGACACCCTTCACTGTGCCGCTTCGACTCATCTCTTTAAAGGATGGGTGGGGAGAGTCTTCCGATGCTTTCCGGCGTTTGGTTTCAGGGAGCCAGGCGATAGTTATCAGCAGCGCCAGCAGATTAAAGGCGCCCATGGTATAAAAAGTAGTGGTTATACCAAAGTGGTCGGCGATAACGCCTCCGAGAAACGGACCAAAGCCAAAACCGCTGAAAAAGGCAGCGTTAGCGTAACCCATCCATTTCCCCTCTTCACCCTCAGGGGAAAGGTCGCCGACGTAAGCTGTGGCAATAGGACCGGTCATAGCACCGGCAATGCCTTGCAGCAGTCGAATCAGTGCCAGGTGAGCAACTGTCCCTGCCCAGACATAGCCTAGAGAAAGGACGGAATAGACCAAGAGGCCAACGGTCAGAAGCAATTTGCGGCCTCTCTGGTCGGAGATTTTACCGGCGATAGGGACAACAAGGCTATTGGAAACGGAATAGGCGGCAATGATGATGCCCAGCCAGATGCCGGTAGCGCCCATGTCCCTGATGTAGAGGGGTAAAAGTGGTGATACTACTCCCATTCCTAATGTGGAAGAAAACATGCTAAAGGCTAAAACAGGGAAAACTTTCTTTATCACCGGTTAATAGAGCATTATAACCGTTGTTGGTCAAACAGACAATATCCGGTGATTGCACTTACCAGCTATGGTTGATATAATAAAGCCTGAAATAGAGCGGTATTAAAAGCCTCTCGTCCCTGAATCGGGTGGGAGGTTTTCCTTTGGCAGATTGGAAGGATTTCATAATGGCGGCTAATAAAGTTGAGCTAGCGGACAAAGAAGAGAAACTGAACGTAATGCGGCATTCGGCGGCGCATGTTATGGCTGAAGCGGTGCAGTCCATTTTCCCCGATGCCAGGTTTGCCATCGGCCCGGCGATAGATAATGGTTTCTACTATGACTTCGACTTGCCTCGCTCGTTAACTCCCGATGATTTGCCTGTCATTGAGGCTAAGATGGCTGAAATAATCGCTTCAAATGCCGCCTTTAGCAGAGAAGAAGTAACCAGGGAGAAAGCCCGGCAGCTATTCGCTGCTCAGCCGTATAAACTGGAACTAATCGACGAGATTCCGGATGAGAAGGTTAGCCTCTACAGGCAAGGCTCTTTCATCGATTTGTGTCGCGGTCCCCATATTAAATCCACGAAAGAAATTCGGCGAGATGCTTTGAGACTGGATAAAATAGCCGGGGCATATTGGAGGGGGTCGGAGAAAAATCCGATGCTCCAGAGGATTTATGGTTTGCTATTCCAGTCAAAGAAAGAATTGGATGAATATTTAACGATGCAGGAGGAAATCAAGAAAAGGGACCACAGGAAAATAGGCAAGGACCTGGACCTTTTTGTGTTCTCGGATTTGGTCGGGAAAGGCCTGCCTTTATTCACTGAAAAAGGCTCGATAATTAGAAGAGAGCTGGAACGTTTTATCGTCGATGAGGAAATAAAAAGGGGTTATAAGCACGTTTATACCCCTGACCTGGCGAACATAGCTTTATACAAAACTTCAGGCCATTACCCCTATTATAAAGACTCGATGTATCCAGTGATGAAGGTGGAAGAGGAAGAGTTGATGCTCAGGCCGATGACCTGCCCGCACCATTTTGAACTCTATGCCAGCAAGCCGAGGTCTTATAAAGAGCTTCCTTTCAGAATTGCGGAGCTAGCTAAACAGTTCCGCTATGAAAAGTCGGGAGAACTGACCGGGTTAATGAGAGTCAGGCTTTTTTGCCTGGCTGATTCCCACATTATCTGCCAGCCGGACCAGGCTATGAGTGAAATAAACGGTGTCCTAGACTTAATAGAATATGTGTCGGCGACTTTGGGATTAGACACCGGTGACAATTACCGCTATCGCCTGTCTTTAGGCGACCGGAAGGATAACACCAAATATTACAAGAATGACGCCGCCTGGGATTTTGCGGAAGACGTGTTGCGGAAGGTTCTGACGCAAAGAAAAGCTAATTTTTTTGAAGCTGAGCGGGAAGCCGCTTTTTACGGTCCCAAAATCGATATCCAGATGAAAAATTTTGCCGGTAAAGAAGACACCGTGTTTACCGTCCAGTACGATTTTGTAATGCCCAAACGGTTTAAGTTGACCTACGTGGATTCAGACCAGCAGGAAAAGGAGACGATTGTCATTCATCGCTCTTCGGTCGGTGCTATCGAAAGGACGATGGCTTTTCTCATCGAGCATTATGCCGGTGCTTTCCCGGTGTGGTTGTCTCCGGTCCAGGTAATGATAGTTCCGGTGGCAGACCGCCATCTGGACTACGCCGCTAGACTGGAAGCTGAGCTTAAGAAGGCCGGGGTACGGGCTAAAGTCGATGTCCGCTCAGAAAGACTGAACCTGAAAATCAGGCAAGCGCAGCTTGAGAAGATTCCTTATATGCTGGTGGTCGGGGACAAAGAGGTGGACACCGACACCGTTTCCGTACGGTGGCGCAGCGGTGAGCAATTGCCGCCCCAGTCCTTCAGTAGCTTTAAAGAAACAGTCTGTTCGACGATAGCTCAGAAGGCGAAAGACCTGGGCTGAAACCGTCATTTGCTTACCGAGCAGGAATGTGATATAGTTTCACTCACGGAATACCTGTAACGAAAAGGGAGTAAACGGGGAAATAGTTAAGAGCTTACGTATTAACCGGGAGATAAGGGCAAAAGAGGTTCGGGTTGTCGGGGATAAGGGGGAGCAGTTAGGGATTATGCCCTTAGTTCAGGCGTGGGAAGTGGCGAAAAGCCATGACCTCGATTTGGTTGAGGTTGCGGCTACGGCTGTACCGCCGGTGTGCCGCTTGATGGATTACGGGAAGTTTAAGTACGAGCAGGCTAAAAAGGAGCGGGAGGCCAGAAAAGGCCAGAAGATTTCAGAGTTAAGAGAAGTACGGCTGCGACCTAAGATTGGGGCGCATGATTTCGAGGCTAAAGTCAGGAAAATCAGAGAATTGTTGAGTGAAGGAGACAAGGTCAAGGTATCGGTAATGTTCCGTGGACGTGAAATCACTCATCCTGACCTTGCCTGGAAACTGTTGCAGAGAACAGCCGAGACAGTAAAGGATGCGGCGTCTGTTGATGGGCAACCAGCCATGCTGGGAAGAAGATTGAATGTGTTGCTGGTACCGTTGGCCGCTGCCGCCAAACCTAAAATAGTCAAAGAGGAGATAAAAAAATCTTA
>JACQOM010000052.1 GCA_016202525.1 Chloroflexota bacterium
CCAAGCTCGACCCGGCGCTGCCAGCGATACTGGCGGCCCATGTCTGGGTGGCTGGAGCGCAGTTAGCCTCGGAAAGGATGATGACGATAGGGCAGGAGCATGTCCTGCTGCTGAGTAATGTTGCCCATCCGGCTTTCGACTATATCGCTCTGGGGCATATCCATAAACACCAGGTCTTGTCCACCGACCCGCCGGTAGTGTATGCCGGCAGCCTGGAGCGCGTCGACTTCGGCGAAGAGAACGATGACAAAGGGTTCTGCCTGGTGGAAATCGAGCCGGGACAGACGGGCAAACGAAAGGTCTCCTTTAATTTTCATCCGGTTATTGGGCGTCGTTTCCTGACTATCGATGTCAATATCGAGGCAGATGATGCCGACCCCACGGCAACCGTGCTCAGGGCAATTGCCGGTCAGGAAGATAAGATTCGAGATGCTATCGTGCGACTTCAGATTAGCCTGCCGGCTGAGATTGAAGCTCAGCTCAGGGATAATGACATCAAGAATGCTTTAAAAGAGGCTTATTATTTTACCATCGCCAGGGATATTAAGCGGGAGACCCGTCTCAGGTTAGGGCTGGAGGCGCGCACCGCCGAAGAAATCACTCCCCTTGAGGCATTAAAGACCTATCTTGAAGCCAAAAAAGTGTCTCCATCTCAGGCTAAACTGCTCCTGGAATATGGGGAGAAGCTGATACAGGAGCGGGAGTAGGGAGTAAGGGTACTATTCGATTTTGGCTCACCACCGGCCCTCACCACAGATGGTTAGAGTGATGTCATTGCGAGGTGGCAATCTTGACCTAGCCCCTAATTACAAAGTTGGCGTAATGACATGCGCCGCTCATGGTGAGCCCTTCGGCAAGCTCAGGGCGAGCGGAGTTTATACTGAGGAAGCGAATGTGCTCCTCGCAATGACACTTGAAAGGGAGAAATTGTCTTCCCATTGTTATGGGAGTATAATACTTAGCTAAGGTTACCGACACCTTTGCCCGCACGGGCAAGGGTTATTTTTTCTATCCGGTGGTTACCGAAGGGGATGCTGTTCTTTAATTATGGTTCGTGAGTCCTGGCAAAGGAATCTCTACGCAATATTCGTCGCCGAGCTGGTGGTATTAACCGGTTTCAGTTTTGTTAATCCTTTCATGCCGCTCTTTATCCAGAAACTGGGTAATTTCAGCAATGAAAAGGCGGCTTTCTGGGGAGGTATCGCCACGGGGGCGAGCGGTCTGGCCATGTTCTTCAGTGCTCCCCTGTGGGGTATCGTGGCTGACCGCTGGGGGAGAAAGCCTATGGTGCTCAGAGCCATGTTCGGCGGCAGTATCGTCCTGGCTCTGATGGGTCTATCGCCCAATATCTATTACCTTATCGGTTTGCGCCTTGCCCAGGGTGTGTTGAGTGGGACGGTGGCGGCGGCATCAGCCCTGGTGGCTTCCTTGACTCCCAGAAATAAGATGCCGTTTGCCATGGGGCTTATTACGCTGGCAATGTTCACCGGCCAGACCGTAGGACCTCTCCTCGGAGGATTTCTGGCCGACCTGTACGGATATCGGACCACCTTCTTTATTACCGGCTCCCTCCTCTTCAGCGGTGGTCTTCTGGTTCTTTTCCTGGTCAGTGAGAAGTTCGAGCGTCCGGTAGAAGAGCGTGTTACTTCGGCTCGTGATGTCTGGCGCCTGGCTACCTCCCGGAAGATATTACCGCTTTTGGCAGTGATGAGTGCCCTGAGTCTAACTCCGCAAATGGTATCCCCGATAATTTCACTCTTTATCCGGGAATTAGACCCCGATGGCGCCGTTGCCACCATGGCCGGGGTGGCTTTTAGTTTCATGGGTGGTGTAGCCGTAATCTCGAGCCTGGTTGCCGGCCGTTTAGGTGGGCGTATCCCCTTGAAGAAGATGCTGGTTTTTTCCTGTGTAGTAACCGGATTGTTGTATCTACCGCCGATGTGGGCGGGAACGGTTGCCCAGTTGATTATTTTCGTGGGTGTAATAGGGTTGTTTAAAGGCGGGTTGATGGTGGCTTCCAATGCCCTTGTCGGTCTATCGATACCGCTTGCCCAGCAGGGTCTGGCTTACGGACTGGGGCAGAGTGCTAACTCGCTGGGTAACGGGTTGGGCCCAATGGTAGGCGGTAGTCTGGCGCATTTATTTGGCCTGAGGCCTGTTTTTGGTGTTGCCAGCCTGTTTTTTATCCTGGTAGGGCTACTGGCAGCCAGACTGCTGGCGGGGCAATCGATAGAAAAGAGCTAATTCCGGAATTCTACCAGTCTAATCTCCGGCGAAAAGCTGCAGGACCTTCCCTATATTTTCACCGGTTAGCGGCAGGCATCGGTCAGGGGTCACTGTACCAGCACGCAGGTCGGCGGCAAATGCCAGGCAGGTGGCGTAACTGCACTGCTTGCAGTTGGTTTTGGGCAGGAGCTTGAAGATGTCCATGACGCCGGGCAATTTTCTCTGAGTATAGCGGGGAGTGATGCTGTTTCTTTCCTGCCAGGTGGCGTCCACCTTTTCCACAATTTCGGTGGCGAGCTGTTGTGCTTGTGAGTAGTCGTTGACGCGGCCAATCCTGATTTCATGGGGACGGAGAGCGTAGGCTTGTTTAGGCTCTCTCAATATCAGGATATGGTTCTCATGGTCGTACCAGGCGTTCTTCATGAGTGCATTCAGGTAAGGAAACACGGGGCTGATATCTGGTTCCAGCGTTACCTGTGCTCCGTACCGTGCCGAGCCGGGAGCGCATTCAGGTTCAACCAGCTTGACTTCGTATTTTTCAATCAGCCTGTCCACAGTTAAATTTTACCACAGATTTTATTGACAGTGCACGACGACGTGCTTATACTGTGCGTGGTAGTCCTGAGGAGTCAGATTACAGTAAAGCCAATAAAAATAAATCAAAGGACAGGAGGTGTTTAGCATGGCTGACATCAATGTAGTCCTTGCTTCCAGGCTGGAACCGGAATTGCAGCAACAGGTCGCTGCTGTCAGCAAGCGGTACAAGGTTCATGATGCCGCCGACCTGTTTGAAGCAGCATTGCCGGGAGCTCCCCAGGCTAGCAACCACCCGGAGCTCGATGGCCTATTGCGGGAAGCTGAAGTTCTCCTTATGCCCAGGGCTCCATGGCCGACTGGCATCTTCTCCCAGACACCAAAACTCAAGTGGGTTCAGTATATCGGCGCGGGTGTAGATAGCGCTGCCGTGAAAGGCCTGCTTAAAGAGAACTTTATCACTACCAATGGCCGTGGGACGCAGAATATCCCGATATCGGAATATGTGATGTCGGTAATGCTGATGTTTGTCAAAATGGTACCCCAGTGTTTTGCCCAAAAACAGGCAAGAAAGTGGCAGAAAATCGACTTCCAGGAGCTCAGAGGGAAAACTCTGGGCATCGTCGGTCTGGGTAGTATCGGGGAAGAGGTGGTCCGCCTGGCACGGGCTTTCGGTATGCGAATAGTGGCAACGAGAAGGTCGGTGACTAAGAAAGAGTCATCCGTTATGGGTGTCGATGCGGTCTATCCCCGTAGCGATTTGCTGGAGATGCTGGGCGAGTGCGATTTTGTGCTTATGACCGTGGCGCTGACTAATGAGACGACCAAAATGATTGGGGAGCGGGAGCTAAAGGCGATGAAACCCACGGCCGTTCTTATCAATGTTTCCCGGGGTGGGGTTATCGATGAAGCAGTGCTAACCAGGGCGCTTAAAGAAAAGTGGATAGGCGGCGCCGGATTGGATGTTTTTGAGAAGGAGCCGCTACCCCCGGAAAGCGAGCTGTGGGCGCTACACAATGTCACTATTAGCCCTCATGTCGCCGCGCGGAGCGAGATGCGTAATGTCCGGCTGAATGCTCTTTTCTGCGAGAACCTGAAGAGATATGCCGGCGGACAGCCGCTAATCAATGTTATCGACAAAGTAAGAGGGTACTAGCCTGCTAATCCGTCTATACTGAAGCGTAGAGGAGGTAGTAAAATGGCACCGAGAAAGTCCAAGACAGACCCTCAGTTACTTGAGATACCCCCACAGAAGATGGCGGTAGTTACCGGCAAAGGTGCGTCGGATAAAGTCTTCCCGGAGCTTATGCCTGCCCTCTACGGCTCTGTCTATACGCTCAGGTTCGACCGCAAGAAGAAGGGGTTGCCTGTCTTCAAGGTGACCGGGATGCGTGCCCGCTATCCGGATGCCGTTACCGCGCCTAAAGATAAGTGGACGATAATCGTCGGGCTGCCTGTGCCTGAAGATACGGTGGCGCTGCCGCAGAAAGTGGCCGGAGTTAAGGTTAAGCTGGAGACCTGGGATTACGGCACGGTGTGCCAGATTCTGCACCTCGGGGCTTACGACCAGGAGGAAGTCTCCGTGGCACGCCTGCACCAGTTTATCAAAGACAGTGGCTACGAAATTGCCGACAGCCATGAAGAAGAGTATCTTACCCGACCTGACGCCAAAGTAACCAAGACTATCGTCAGATACACGGTCAAGAAGCGGTAGCTTTTTGTTCTGCTGGAATATCTCGCAATGACAGGGGAATATTTGAGATTGCCACGTCGCTGCGCTCCTC
>JACQOM010000064.1 GCA_016202525.1 Chloroflexota bacterium
GCCGGAATCCGCGCAGCGTAAGGTGTAGCCGGGTTCGGCCGGAAAAAAGCATAAAAAGTTGAATGAGAGTGCCGGCCGTTTGCCCCAACAGATTTGCCATAGCCGCGCCCGCCAGTCCCATCTCGGGAAAGCCTACCCACCCGAACATAAAAAAGGGCGATGTGGCAGCATGTATCACCCGGGCAACGGTGGTCGCTCTGAGCGGGATGAGGACATCACCTGACGCTTGAAGGGTCGATGCGGAGGTCATCCGGAAAGCCGTGCTGATCATCCCCATGAACTGTATCCGCATATACCAGGCCGCTTCATTGTGTATTGCCTGGCTCACGCCAACGGCGTCGAGAGCAATATCGGTGAGAAAGAGCCCGACCAGAACCATTATCAGGGAATAGACACCACTGATAACGAAAGCCATAAGAGCAATACGATTAGCGAGTGGCACGTTGCCGGCGCCTACCGCCCTGGAAACCATCGCCCGCGTGCCTTGTTCCATTCCCATGCGGCCATCAAAGGCCACTCGGGCGAATGTCTGGGCTACCCCAAGCCCGGCCACAGAGCGGAAGCCTCCTGGCAGGCGGCCCGCCCAGAACATATCGACCAGGTTGTCCAAAATGTTGAGAGTTTGTTCCGTTACCTGGGGCCAGGCCAATCGGAATGTGTGGCGGGGGATGCTGCCTTGACTGAGGTCGGCAAAAGCTCTATGGCCTCTCTGACCTCGTTTACCCACGCTGGTAGGAACGGCATCGGCATCACGCACTATCGAACCCCGCGGATTTTCTTGTTCTGCCTCATAAGGCATACGTTAATTTCTCCTCAAATAATGAGCGTTTGTTTATCACCGTGTTCCCAGTGAGAATAATCCTATGAATACACGCCGTATTCCCTGACGGAGTCCACCATCGCCTTAAGGTCTTCCAAATCTCCTCTGTCGGGAAGTGTCACCCGTAGGATAAATCCTCCGCCCTTGCCACAAACTTTGAGCAGGTTCTTGTAATATTCCTCCGCCTCCCGTAGCGACCAGAATCTCGAAGAGTGAGGAGCTTTCCCCAAAACGCAGCAATGACCACCCAGTATCTCTTTGGCTCGGACCACGTCCATGTGCTCAACAGAGGCAATCACCTTCCCCTTTGGCAAGTCCAGCAGACACTCAAGGCGGTCGCCAAATTCGTCCTCGAAGAAAGGCACCGGGACATACCCTAACTCAATGGCGGCCAACATCACTTTCTTCAGCCCAGGCCAATAAAACTTTTCGAATTGCTTCTGGGACATGAACATGTTGTCGCCCCGCCAGAGGGGCATGCCAATTCTCTTCGGATTACCCCTTTTCGTTGGGTCAGCTGGCACCCCCCTGGCAATCTTCATCTCGGCTATCATATCGCAGGCTTGAAGCAGTTTTTCGGGGCGCTGGTACATATCTAGCATCGAGCCTGTCATCCCCCTCAAATGGGCCGAAATGACATCAAAAGGTGCGCCCCCAGGCGCTCCACCGGCAGAAGCAAGACTATTGTAAAATGGCGGGAAACCCAGTAAGGCCAAGTCTTCCTGCGGGTCATAAGTCTGTTGCCTGGGTTTCCTCAGTCCCTGCCCCGCTTTTGCTAGAGCTTTGCCCATTTGCTCAAATTCCGGGGTAGCGAATAAGGCAGCAATGCCATCCAGTCCTCCACTGTAGAGCATGCTGAGAGGAGGCAGCTTTGCCAATGGCGCCAGGGCAGAATATACTCGTGGCAGGTAACAGCGTATACTAAAATCGGCAGGGTCCTTTAGAAAGAGGTCATATTCGTCCGCTTTCATATATTCACCCTCGATAGCTTGTTGACCAGTAGCATCCTCCGAGAGTCCGTGCCCTGCCCACACCCTGTTTTGGATACCGAGAATTTCCGAGACCGGCCCACCGACCCTGGTGGCGCTGGGAGTACATAGGTCGGGTTCAAAATAAAGGACGCCTTTTCTTAAGGCCTCTTTTTGGGGCAGCCCGAAACGCTGGTTAGGAATCCCTATGTGCAGCGGCACTCTATCGGGTTCGTTCACTTCAATAGCATCCCTGACCCTCTTCTCTCTTTCCTCGTAGAGCTGCTCCGGTGTTTTGCCAGTCTTCCTCTCGATTTCTTGTCTTAGTGCTTTCAGGTCCTGGTCAATTATTTCTGGTTGAATCGTTGTTGCCATTTGAAAACCTCCTCATATTTTCTTCCATATCTCTTTGCTCTTGCTAGACCGGTATTGAACTCATCGCCTCTACATCGATAAACACTCTTTTACGGCCTTCGGGTTAGGTCGGACCTCCGTTCTAGATTACCTTACGCTTTAGCCAGCTTCCCCTGAAATAAAGCGGCACCATGATGGCAACCCTTATTGCCATGCCAGCTATGCCGGCCCAGGCAATGCCCAGAGGGCCGATACCTAGCGGGTAGCATAATAGCCAGGCCAGGGGAAGTTCAATTATTACGGTCAATAGGGTCACAAACATCACGGTCAAGGTGTCGCCAGCGACATTGAAAGCCTGGGTCAGGACGTTGCTACCCCCCATAAAGAGGGCAGCCAGAGCCAGCAGCCGCAGCCAGGTTGAGGTTAAGGAGACTACCTCCGGCTCCTTGGTGAAAATGAAGACGATGAGGGACGGGATAATGATGAGAGGAAGGTCAGCCAGCAGCTTGAAGGCGGTGACGAATACCACTCCCCAACCAACTGAGCGCTTCGCCCGCTCCGGATTCTTGGCGCCCAGGTTCTGGCCGACCATAATTCCGGTTGCCATACCGACCCCCTCCCCTCCGTAGCCGATGAACATTTCCAGGCGCCTGACTATACCGTAGGCGGCCACCGCCACGTCTCCGAAGGGCGACACGATTTTCAATAGGATTAGTTGCAGCAAAGCCCTTTCCATACCGGATGCTGAAGCCGGCGCCCCGATTCTTATCAAGCCCCGGATGATACCCCAATCCAGGCGGAATCCGCTCAGCGTAAGGTGCATACGAGTTCGACCGGAAAAAAGCATAAAGAGATTAATAAAAGTGCCGGCCGATTGCGCCAACACATTTGCAAAAGCCGCCCCGGCCAACCCCATTTCAGGAAAAATCCACCAACCGAACATAAAAAAGGGAGATGAGACAATATGCAGGACTCGGGAAACGGTGGTCGCTCTAAGCGGGATGATGACATCACCTGA
>JACQOM010000055.1 GCA_016202525.1 Chloroflexota bacterium
ATTATAGAGGAAAAGTAACGGCAACAGGTAATAAATAAAATAACTTTCTTGGGCAAGGCCGAAAAGTATTGACAAATCGTCTAATCATAGATAAACTCTGTCCTACCAGTGAAAGCACCGCATGGCACGACGGTAGCGGTGGCGAGTTCAAATGAGGGAACCGATATGAAAGTGAAAGACCTTTTGAAAAGCAAGGGACATCTTGTCATCACCATCGGGCAAAATGAAACCATCCAGGCAGCCATGCGGAAATTAGTCGAGCATAACATCGGAGCGCTACCGGTGTGTGATACTAAGGGCATAATCCTGGGGATCATCTCGGAAAGAGACCTGCTCAAAGAGTGCTCTCACCGGAGTAGCGCGCTGGGCAGCACCCGGGTCAAAGATGTCATGACCAAAGATGTAATCATCGGCGTACCTGAAGATGACCTGGACTATATCATGAGCATTATGACCCAAAAACACATCAGGCATATGCCGATAATGTCCGGAGCCAAATTGGAGGGCATAATCTCAATCCGGGATATAATTGAGACAGAGCTAGAAGAGTCCAAAGCGCAAGTGCGGTTTCTCAACGATTACGTCTCAGGGGGCTACTTAGAGTAGTTCGTCCCAGCTAATATCCTCAAGGTCGAATACCGGCCCATCCTCACACACCATCCTCAGTCCGTCTTTAGTCTTGACGGTACACCCGTAGCAGATGCCACGCCCGCAGCCCATCCTTACCTCCAGAGAAACCTGGACAGGCTTCCCTGCCAGTTTAAGCTCCTGTCTTTTCAGCGCCATGTCCCGATACATCGCCATCGGACCGCAGGCAAAGACCTGGTCTGCCCGAGCCGTGAAATCCGGCAGCAGGTCCCTTACCATGCCCTTCTGTCCCACCTTGCCGTCTTCGGTAACCGCCAAAATTTTGACCCCTTGAGGCAACTTGTGCTCAGGATAGCGCTGTTCACTTCTGGTACCGTAAAGCAGAGTTACCGAGCAGTCCTTTTTTAAGGCTTCCTGAGCTAGAAAATATAACGGGGCAATGCCGATGCCACCAGCCACCAAGAGTAAGTTACGAGAACCAGTTCCAATGGAAAAACCATTACCCAGCGGGCCTAAGAGTTCTACGGCATTACCTTTATGACGCCGGGAAAGCCAGCCGGTGCCTTTACCGTCCTCCCATACCGCAAAAAAAAATGCCAGTTCGTCGCCCTTTACCTGGTGGATACTGAACGGACGCGGCAGCAGGGTATCTTCTCCGCAATGCACCATGACAAACTGACCTGGTTTTGCTTCCTTGGCTATTTCCGGGCAGTTCAACCAGAGCAGATAGCTAGCCAGTACATTCCGGCCATGAGGTCGTGGCAGCTCCGCCACTAATTTACAGTTGGAAACAACAGTAGCTTTAACCAGCTTCAACTCATCTCCTTCGATTGTACTCAGGATGAACCTTTGCTGCGGTAGTCGGGCAAAGGCCGGGCATTATAAGCCTGATTGCCATTGACCAGCGCCTCGACGACAACCCGGGCTGTATCCATCGAGGTAAAGCAGGGGATACGCTTCTCGGCGGCCGACCGGCGGATTTGAAAGCCATCTCTCAGCGGAATGCGGCCTCCGGTAACCGTATTGATAACGCCATCCACCGTCCCTTCCTCGATGACATCCACCACATTGGGGTGTCCCTCGCTCAGCTTCTTGGTTATTATCTTCACCGGCAGCCCGGCCGCCTCAATCATCGCCGCCGTGCCTTCGGTAGCGTAGAGCCTGTAGCCGACCGACGCCAGCTTTCTGATGATGGGCAAGGCTTCAGGTTTATCCCTGTCGGCGATACTGAGCAGTATCGCCCCTTGCGGCGGCAACATCAGCCCCGCCGCCAGCAGCACCTTGGCCAGAGCGGCGCCAAAGGTATAGTCGATTCCCATGACCTCGCCGGTGGACTTCATCTCGGGGCCGAGGTAGGTATCGACACCGACCAGCTTCGACATGGAAAAGACGGGGGCTTTAATGCCTACCAACGGTTGCTTTTCCCTCAACCCGGTGCGGTAGCCCTGTTCCTTAAGAGTCTTGCCAAGCATGACCTTGGTAGCGACATTGACCAGGGGCACGCCGGTAACCTTGGAGATAAACGGCACAGTGCGGCTAGAGCGCGGGTTCACCTCCAGCACATAAACCGATGACTCCTGTCCGGCGCTGCCCGACATAATATCGAACTGAATGTACATCAGACCATTAATTTTAAGCCCCACTCCCATGCGGACTGTACAATCGACGATAGTGGCTATTTCCTGCTCGCTCAGATTTATCGGGGGATAGACGGCCATGGAGTCGCCGCTATGCACTCCGGCCCGCTCGATATGCTCCATCACCCCCGGAATGAAGACATCCTCCCCGTCGGCGATGGCATCGACCTCCACCTCTTTACCTTCCAGATATTTATCGATTAAAACCGGGTGCTTGGTGTCCAACTCTATCGCCAGGCTCATGTAGCGGGCGAGTTCGCTGGCATCATGCACTATCTCCATCGCCCGACCGCCCAGAACATAGCTGGGGCGGACCAGGACGGGGTAGCCAATCAGTTTAGCGATATTAAGAGCGGCATCGATGGAGGTCACGCCCGCTCCGGGCGGCTGCGGGATGCCTAAATGACTGGCAAACTCCTCGAACCTGCCGCGGTCGGAAGCCAGGTCGATAGCATCGGCGCTCGAACCCAGTAGCGGCAGACCGATGCGGGATAGCGGCTGGGACAGGTTGATTGCCGTCTGGCCGCCGAACTGGACGATAGATGCCGGAGGAGCATTAACGGAATCACCGGCTGAGTTACCATTACCCTCATTTTCCAGAATATCACGCAGGCTTTCCTCATCGAGGGCTTCAAAATAGAGACGGTCGCTGGTATCAAAATC
>JACQOM010000056.1 GCA_016202525.1 Chloroflexota bacterium
CAGAGCTTTACCCGCATCCAGCATTCCCTTGATTCCGGCTTCTGAACAGGCTGCCTTAGCCATCTCTGGAGAATGTCCGGCTACGCCTTTGGCGGCTATCGCTACCGAAGGGTGAATAGCAGGCACTACTTGACTGACATTACCCATATCGGTGCTGCCTCTTCCACTACCGGATTGGGATGTCCTCACCTTGCGGCCCAGAGATTCCATATTGGGTTTAAATAAACGGGCCAGAGTCATATTGTTAAGGAAGGTGGCATAGTATCCCTCCCCCCATTTATACTCCAGACGTGCGCCGGTAGCCATGGCGGCGCCGGCAAAGCAATTTATTACCCTCTTCTTTAGCTCCTCGAGGTAGTCCATCTCCTCGGCGCGCACCAGGAAAGAGCCGGCGGTGTGAGACGGCACAGCGTTAACCGCCTGTCCGCCATCGGTAATAATGCCATGGACGCGGGCACTGCTCTTGATATGCTGCCTGAGCGAGTTAATAGCGGTAAAGGAGAGCAGCATCGCATCCAGAGCGTTGATGCCCTCCTCCGGCTTGGCCGCAGCGTGTGCCGCCTTACCGAAGAATTCGACATCCAACGGCCAGGCAGCCAGAGCACCTGTTGAGGTCGATTTGGTGTTGGCCACATTATCCGTCCCCGGATGCACCATCATCGCCACATCCAGGTAGTCGAATCCACCCCTATCCACCATCAATGACTTGCCGCCCCATATCTCCTCGGCGGGTGCGCCGATAACGGTGATAGTCGCTTTACACTGGTCGGCGACTGATTTGCAGGCTATAGCCGCTCCGACGGCGATATTACATATCAGATTATGACCGCAGGCATGTCCCAGGCCCGGCAGAGCATCGTACTCGGCGACAACGGCAATAACCGGTTTCCCCTTACCGTAACGCGCCCTGAAAGCGGTCGGCAGCCGGCAGATGCCCCGTTCCAGGGAAAAACCATTCTCCTCAAGGTATTGAGTCAGCCAGGCAGCGGCTTTCTCCTCATGGAAACCAAGCTCAGGATTGGCATGTATTTTCAGGGCGAGTTCCCGGAGCTGGCTCTTTTGAGCATCCACTCCTTTTATTACTGCCGTCTTCAATCCGGTTACTTCCATGATTTTCCTCCTTAACCTAATTTGATTCTTATCATAAACTGACCGCCCGGTTTTTAGCAACAGGCTGACGAGGCTGAAAGAGGACTAATCTTCCAGTTGCGTTACCTTGTTACCGGCCTTCATAACATAGATATGAGAAAACTCAGAATCTCCGGTAGCGCCGTGCCAGTGCTTCTCACCGGCGGGGATAAGGATAATATCACCCACTCCTACCCGCCTCTCTTCATTCTCCGTCGCCACGGTACCACTCCCCGCTGTCACAATCAGAATCTGTTCACAGTTGTGAGCGTGAAACTTGTTTCTGACCCCCCTGCCGAAACTCACTATGCTCACGACATATTCCTTGCTATCCGGCAGTAGGACCTGCCTGGTCACGTTCCGCCCCGTGAACAATGGACTGGCCGCAGATTCTTTGGGGACTTTTTCCATCCTGACTACTTTCATATCCGTCCTCCTTGCCGACTTGACGATTTATTGTAGCACCGTTCCATAATTTTTTTCTATCCACCTAAAACACGGTTCTGTTTGTACTTGGTTGATTCCGGTAGCATTACCCAGGAAAAACAGCTCATTCAAGAACGTCATTCCAGAAGGCTGGAATCTCAGTTGGCGTAGTGCTGTGCGCCGTTGGTGTAATGCTGTGCGCCGTTCATGGTGAGCTTGTCGAACCATCGGCGCGCCTTCGACAAACGTTCGACTGAGCTCACGCCGAAGGCTCAGGGCGAGCGGAGTTATTGTGGCCTCTTTTAGCAACTAACCCCCAGCTTGTCATTGCGAGCCCTTCCGCTGAAGGGCGAAACAATCCGCCTAGAGGTTGGCAACCTATCCCCCTATCCCCTTCCCTTTTAAGAGAAGGGAGAGTGTAAGGAAGAGAGGGGGACGAAGCCCCTCTCTAAAATCTCTTCCCCCTCTCCTTTAAAGGAGAGGGGGATAAAGGGGGTGAGGTTTAACGAACAACCCAGATTAAGTAAAAACCCACACCGCCCATTGTTGACAAAATCATGATAAGCAGTTATAAAGTACTTACCGCCGAGCTAAATCAAGTTAACTACGGCATCACGATTTTCTTAGACGGTATAATAGGAGGTGACTGATGAACCTGAACAATGAGGAACTGCTTCAACTGTATCAGGACATGCTGGTATTCAGAGCCATCGAGGAGCAAATGTCAGCACAGGCTGAAGGCTGGCACGCCGCAGTCGGCGAGGAAGCCAGCCACGTAGGTACTTACTTCGGCCTGCAGAAAGATGATGTGGTTGGCCCTCACTTCCGCGGTATCTATGGAATACACTACATGAAAGGCATGTCCCTTCTCGAAGTTTTCTCCGCAATATTCAACCGGGAAATGAGCCAGAGCAAAGGCAAGGGACTGGGAATGGTCGGCTCTTTGAAACACAACATCCTGCCCTGGACTACCGGTACCCTGGCACAGCTTTTTCCCATCTCCACCGGCGCCGCTCTGGCGCTCAAACAGCAAAAACAAAAACGCGTCGTCGTGGTGAGCTTTGGCGATAGCACCAGCAGCCGGGGCGAGTTCCATGAAGCGCTCAACTTTGCTTCCATCCTGAAATTACCCATCGTTTACGTCTGCATTAATAATAAGTGGGGCGAGTACACAGCCACTAAAAGGGGCATCTCCGCCAAAGACATTGCCGACCGGGCTAAGGGCTACAGCATGCCCGGAGTCATAGCCGATGGACAAGATGTGCTGGCCGTGAATGACGCTGTCCAGGCAGCCGTTGCCCGGGCACGGCGGGGTGATGGTCCCAGCCTGATTGAATGCAAGACCTGCCGGCTCGGCGGGCATCAGGTCGCCGACAAGGCGTTATACCGGACCAAAGAAGAACAAGCGGAAATCGAAGCCTTTCGCCAGAGAGACCCTATCAAACTGTTCTCGGAACAACTGATTAAAAAGCATGTGTTAACGGAAAAGAAGGCTGAGGAATTAGCCGACCAGACGAAAGCCAAAGTAGAAAAAGCCTGTCAGGATGCTGCTGGTGGTGCCCGGCCGAGACGGGACAAGGAATTTGCCTTATCAGAGGTCTTCGCCCCGTAGCCAACTTTTCCCAATGTCATTCTGAGGAGCGACCTGCTCGCCGAACAAGTTCTTCGGCAGGCGAAAGCGACGAAGAATATGGGCGTGGGGCTGTCAGTGAGACACCGAGAACCTTACAAAGCTAAGAAGGAGAAAAACAGATGAGAGAGATAAGTTTTACTGAAGCCATCCGTGAAGCTCTGCGCGAGGAAATGCGCCGTGACCCCAGTGTCTATGTCGTCGGCCTGGACCATGGTATTCGTGCAGGGATATCTAAAGTAACCACCGGCTTAGAGGAAGAATTCGGCAGCGATAGGGTAATCAACGCGCCCATCGCCGAGGGCATCATCGCTGGCCATACTGTGGGCGCCGCCCTGATGGGTCAGAGACCGGTAGCCGAAATACTGTCGGCCGATTTTATGAGCGCCGCTATGGAGCCGATGTTTACCAACGCCGGCCGGGCGAGATACGTGAGCAATGGTGAAGCCAAAGTCCCGCTGGTAATAAGGACCCGCGTTGGCGGAGTGGGACAGTATGTGTCCAGCCCTGAGGCTTGGTTCGTGCATATGCCGGGAGTGAAGGTGGTGTTCCCCTCTACCCCTTATGATGCCAAGGGACTGCTCAAGTCCTCGATAAGAGATGATAACCCGGTGGTCTTTTTTGAACACGGCAGCCTGCATCAGGACGCCAAAGGCCCCGTGCCTGAAGAAGAATATACCATCCCACTGGGAGTAGCCGATATCAAGCAGGCCGGCAAGGATGTCACCGTGGTGACTTTTGCCAAGCTGGTCCAAGACGCGCTTGAAGCCGCCGCAGAACTGGCCAAGGAGTCTATCAGCGTGGAGGTGCTGGACCTCCGGACTCTCTACCCTATCGATAAAGCCGCTATTTTGAACTCGGTTAAGAAGACCGGCAGGCTTGTCGTCGCCCACCAGGCATGGAAAACGTGTGGCATCGGGGCTGAGATAACCGCCATCGTCGCTGAGGAAGCCCTATCCTCCCTGAAGGCGCCTGTTGTCCGCGTGGCCGGTCCTGATGCACCCATCCCCTACAATTATCCCCTGCAGAAACTGGTCATGCCCGGCAAAGATGACATCGTCAGCGCTGTCAGGAAGGTAATGGCTTCCAAATAATCCGGATACTCCCTTAGCTGACGAAGGTTGACAGAAACCTGTCTGAATCTAACTGAAAATCAATAACGGCTTAGCAACGAAAAGGAGGGAAACCGGATGGAAGAAATCTCAGCCAAGTCACGGTTAGCTACTACTCTTTTTGCCTTTTTTCTAGGAGTTGTAGGCGTTCATCGTTTCTACTTGAGAAAGATAGGAACCGGGATTGTCATGATATTGACTGGTGGTGGGCTGGGAATCTGGGCACTAATAGATTTCATAATGGCCGTGGCTGGTAGAATGAAAGACAAAGATGGTAAAATTGTCAAAACTTGGTAACGTACGTTCTAAGTTTAGCTTTAACGAAAAGTCGCGGGGTAGAAAACTCCTGACTACAATAAACCTGCTGACGCCGGGGTGGCGGAACAGCTAGACGCAGTAAGCGATGCCATAGCTTACTGTTTCAAACCCCGCCACGTTGACGGTACATTCGGTTTTGGTTGTGTCGTCATTCTGGCGAAAGCCAGAATCCATGATTCTCTCTCCTCCCCAATGGATTCCAGCCGAAGTTTACCCCGTACGCCGATACGGGGCTGGAATGACATCTTTGAATAAGTCGTTTATTTCCTCTAACGATGATATTGAAATCAACCAAATGCAAATAGAACCACGCTGACAGTCTCTTGACATTCAGCGGTCAGTATCTTATTACGCCCTTCTTTATCAGGACCTGCTTGTCTACTTTTACCGGTACCGGCACCTGCTGCGTTACCTTGTTAACCAAGCTGTTCAACTTCACAATGGCATTCATTTTTCGCCTCCACCCTCGAATTCGGCTTCTCTGGAAACTTGTGTACCTCTATAAGATACCTACCCGCCTAATTTCAGCATAGTATATATTACCTTACGAAGTCATAAAATTTGGGCAAAATTCGTTACAAAACTATTGCATTTGTAGAAGACCTGTGAGGTCGGGATAGATGTTTTGGCTTGAGGTCGTTTAGCAACGAGTGAAAATACCGTCTTTCCGTTCATCCTGAGCGTGTCGAAGGATGAGGCTTTAACCACCGCTATGGTTCGACAAGCCTGTCCTGAGCTTGCCGAAGGGCCTGTCCTGAGCTTGCCGAAGGGCTCACCATAATCGGTTACTAAACGACGGGATTGGCTTTACAATTGATACTGACAATCATATAATTGGCGATGTGGCACGTGCGCCGGGGTGGCGGAACAGGCAGACGCAGCGGACTTAAAATCCGCCGGAGCAATCCTTGTGGGTTCGAGTCCCTCCCCCGGCACCATATAGAAAAAATTGACGATGTTCCCTTAAAGACTCGGCTTCTATCTGACTTAAAATGCTTAACTTTTTTGACAAATGTTGAGGGGAATGGTTAAGCTTACTTGGATAAGTATAAATAAACAGACGAACAGAATATGGAGACGTAGATGGCGGAAAAAATAGTAAAGGGGAAAATTCCGTTTTTTGTGTTTAAGGAGGGTAACAAGTTTGTTGCTTATTCTCCGGCTTTAGACCTCTCGACTTGTGGGGATACAGAAAAACAAGCTCGTGTAAGGATGGCGGAAGCCTCTAGGATTTTACTGGATGAACTTATGCGGATGGGTACTCTCGAAGATGTTTTAACGGAGTTTGGGTGGAAAAAGATTACTTCTGAGAATGCTTGGTCTCCCCCGACATATAAACAGGAATTTGTGGAAGTCCCTGCGGGAGTGCATTAACTGCCACGAATAACTCCTATCAGTTGGAAGGACTTTGAAAACGTCCTGATTAAAGCGGGGTGCCGGTTTGTTAGACAGGAGGGAGACCATCGTATTTATACAAAGGACGGATTGAAACGTCCTCTTGTGTTACCTATGTGTGACCTGCCTGTATTTATAATCCAAAACAATCTAAGAACTTTGGGACTTAGCCGAGACGAATATTTCAAGTTACTTAACGAACATTAAAGACGTGGCATAAGAACCTTTTGCCAAGATTAAAAAAGTCCCTCTCCCTTGAGGGGAGAGGCTAGAGCCTGTCCCGACTTGTCCTGAGCGAAGCCGAAGGAGCTTGCCGAAGGATGAGGGGGACTGACTTAGTGCTAGCTCAGCTTCTTCCTCTTGAGCACGTCACGGACGGCTTGCGCAATATCCTTAGCCGTCAGGCCATACATCTCCAGAAGCTCGGCAGGCTTGCCCGATGTAGCATAGGTATCCTTGATAGCGATAAACCCCATCGGCACCGGCTGGTGACGGGCAACGACACGGGCAACGATGCTGCCCAGTCCGCCGTGTTCCAGGTGTTCCTCGGCAGTAACAATCGCGCCGGTATCAGCCGCCGCCTTAATGATGGCCGCCTCATCGACCGGTTTCAGGGTGGGCATATTCATTACAGCACAGTCGATGCCCTGCTGTTTGAGTCTATCAGCCGCTTCCAGAGCCTCGGCAACCATAATGCCGATAGCGATGATAGTGGCGTCCTTGCCCTGCCTCATCATCACCGCCTTACCCTGATTGAAACGGTAGTCCCGGTCGTAAACCAGCGGCACTTTGGGACGCCCCAGCCTGATGTAGTAAGGTCCGTAGTTAGCCGCCGCCGTTTTTACTGCCTGGGCAGTCTCGATAGCATCGGCGGGCACGATAACCGTAAAACCGGGCAGCGCACCGGCCAGAGCCAGGTCTTCGATAGCCTGATGTGAAGAGCCGTCTTCACCGACACTGATACCTCCGTGAGTAGTCACCAGCTTGACATTGAACCCGGGTTGCGCTATCGACATCCGAATCTGGTCGAAACAACGCCCGGGAGCGAAAACAGCAAAGGTGCTGGCGAAAGGTATCTTGCCCGAGGCCGCCAGCCCGGCGGCAATAGTAACCATGTTCTGCTCGGCGATTCCGCAGTCGAAGAAACGGCCGGGAAACTCTTTGGCGAAGAAACGGGTCATCGTCGATTGAGACAGGTCGGCATCCAGCACGACGATATCCGGGTTCTCCCTGCCCAACTCGACCAGGGTTTGACCGTAGGCATCCCTCAACGCAATTTCTTCAGGCATGCTAGGCTAACTCCTTCAGCGCTAACTCCACCTCGGCCGCCGTCGGCGCTTTGCCGTGAAAAGCCGCCTTATTCTCCATGAAGCTGACCCCTTTCCCCTTGATAGTATGGGCGATAATGGCGGTGGGCTGCCCTTTAACCGCTCTGGCTTGGCCAAAAGCATCGATAATCTGGTTTAAGTCATGTCCATCGACCTCGATAACGTTCCAGCCAAAAGCCTCCCACTTCTTATTGAAGGGAGCCAGGCTCATGACATCACGGTTCCAGCCATCGATTTGCAAGCCGTTATTATCCACGATAGCCACCAGATTATCTACCTTAAAATGAGCCGCCGCCATAGCTGCCTCCCACACCTGCCCCTCATCGCACTCCCCGTCACCTAGCAAGACATATACCCGGTAGTCCTGTGCGTTGAGCCGTCCCGCCAGGGCAACACCGATGCCAAAAGATAATCCCTGTCCCAGGGAACCGGCCGACATCTCTATCCCCGGGGTAGTGGTACAGCAGGCATGACCCTGTAGCCGACTCGATAGCTGTCTCAGAGTGTCTAATTCCTCTACCGGCAGGTAACCGCTTTCCGCCAGAGCCGCATAAAGCAGAGGAGCGGCGTGCCCCTTGCTGAGGATAAATCGGTCCCTGTCCGGCCAGGTGGGATTTTCGGGGTTATGACGCATCACCCTGAAATAGAGGGCCGTAGCAATCTCCACAGCCGACAGCGAGCCTCCCGGGTGACCACTGCCCGCCTTCCCAATCATTGTAATAATGTGGCGGCGTAGCTTTTTGGCCATCACCGTCATCTCAGCTACTGACATCGATTTCGACCCGCTGGCAATATCTACTTTCGTCTTTGAACTATCACCCGCTTCCGGCATTATCACTCTCCAGACAACGCAATTTCACCGACGGCAAATAACGACAGAACCCCGGCTTTCATCATCACTGCCGAGGTTCCGTTTATGAGCATTCTCTGCACACTACCACTGAAAATTCTCACTTCCAGTTTTTATCATACAACAATCTGTCATGCCAGGTCTACCGTTTAGGTTCCTTCCACTGTCATTGCGAGGAGCGCAGCGACGAAGCAATCCGTTCTGTCATTGCGAGAAGTTTACCCTGACTTGTCCTGAGCGACTTGTCCCGAGTAACACCGAGAGAAGCCGAAGGAGCGCAGTCGAAGGGTGGTAATCTCTAAAAATTTATTCAGCGGATTACACCGGAAAGTAGATGGCTCACCTTTTCCCATATAACTTCCTTTACTCTGTCCCTCGATTGACGGCCATCAATCACCAGCCAGCGTTTCGGCTCACTGGCCGCCAGTTTGAGATAGCCGTTCCGTACCTTCTGGTGAAAGGCGATGGCCTCCTGCTCAAAACGGTCATGCCTTTTGCCTTCTTTGCGTGCCAGACTTTCCTCTACCGGCATATCCAGCAAAATAGTTAAGGCAGGCGTTAACCCGCCGGTCGCCGTGTTATTAATCGTCCTGACCAGCGCCAAATCCAGCCCCCGCCCGTAGCTCTGGTAGGCAATCGTCGAATCGGCATAGCGATCGCAGATAACAACC
>JACQOM010000057.1 GCA_016202525.1 Chloroflexota bacterium
CCATCGACCCGCACCCGGACATAACCCCCCTTACGCAGGTCCTCAAAAATCGACTGGTACTCGCCCTTACGGTCTTTCACCAGCGGAGCCATAATCATAATCCGCGAGCCTTCTTTAATACCCAGGATAGCATCCACAATTTGCTGCACCGTCTGGCTGGCTATCTCCCGTCCGCACTGGGGGCAATGGGGATGCCCGACCCGGGCAAAGAGCAGACGCAGGTAATCATAGGTCTCAGTCACCGTACCCATGGTCGAGCGTGGATTCCGCCCCGGCCCCTTCTGGTCGATGGAAATCGCCGGGCTTAACCCTTCGATATAGTCGACCTCAGGCTTTTCCATCCTGCCCAGAAACTGGCGGGCATAGGCAGAAAGCGACTCCACATAGCGGCGCTGTCCCTCGGCATAGATGGTATCGAAAGCTAATGAGCTCTTACCTGAACCGGAGACGCCAGTAATAACTACCAGCTTGTCACGGGGAATAACCACATCGATGTTCTTGAGGTTATGCTCCCGCGCTCCCTTGACAATTATGGAATCTAACGGCATTCGGTGTACTCCTCACTAGCATTCTATTGTATCATTATGGCTGAAGAACCAACAAGCCTGAGACTACTCCAAGCTCACCTGTGTTATCGCGTCCCTAGGAGGCAAACTGCCAAAGCCGACACCATTTGCTTTAGTAGCCGAAAACTGCCAGAATAAACGAGAGGTCACCGATGAGAAGGGATGACGTTTTAGTCGAAGTAGACGACCTGCACATGTATTTTCCGGTGAAGGGCGGCGTCTTCAAGCGAAAAGTGGCCGACCTTAAAGCGGTCGATGGTATAAGCTTCCACATCAAAAGAGGCGAGACACTGGGTTTAGTCGGTGAAAGCGGCTGCGGCAAGACCACTACCGGACGTTGTCTCCTGCGGCTTTATGAAGCCACCGGCGGCAGAGTATTTTATGACGGGAAAGACCTGAGCAAACTCAGCGATGGCAAGATGAGAAGACTGCGACGGCAGATGCAGATGATATTCGAGAACCCGGGCAGCGCATTAGACCCCAGAATGTTGGTCGGTGATATTCTGGCTGAGCCATTACTGCTCCACAATCTTGCCAGACCCGAGGTCTGTCCGCAAATAGTTGGCGAATTACTTATCAAGGTGGGACTGGAACCCGATATGGCTGAACGTCATCCCAACGAATTCAGCGGCGGTGAAAGGCAGCGCATTGAAATGGCTCGGGCACTGGCACTGCGCCCCGACTTCCTCATCTGTGATAACCCGGTCGCCCAACTGGATGTTTCTATTCAGGCACAGATAATCGCCATGCTGATGAGGCTTCAAAAGGAGCGCAATCTAACCTATCTCTTTATTGCCCATGACCTGGCTGTGGTCCGCAATATCAGCGACCGGGTGATGGTCATGTATGTCGGCAAGATTATGGAGACAGCCAGCACCGACGAGCTTTTTAATAATCCGCTTCATCCATATACCAAGGCCTTACTGTCAGCCGTGCTCACCCCCGACCCTAAAGTCGAACGTGAACGGAAGGTAATCATACTGCCCGGTGAGATACCCAGTTCCATCGATCCCCCCAGCGGTTGCCGCTTCCATCCCCGCTGCCGTAACCCGCTGGAAATCTGCCGGGAGCAAGAACCGCAATTAGAAAATAACGGCCACGAACACTGGGTAGCCTGCCACCGCGTCTAATCGCTCAAAGCCAGTTAGTTAGCAACCAAGATTGAGAAACCTCGAAGCCCTAACTGAATTCCCCATGCCTATTAATTATGCTATACTGTTGGCTAAATTATGTTAGCCAAGGTAATCAGTTGCGCGATAGTGGGCCTGGAAGGAGCCATCGTTGAAGTCGAGGCGGATATCCTGCCCGGCCTCCCTGCATTTATTGTCGTCGGCCTGCCAGATACCGCCGTGCAGGAAGCCAGGGAAAGGGTCAGGTCAGCCATCCGCAACTCCGGCTGCACCTTCCCCATGAAACGCGTCGTCATCAACCTCGCCCCGGCCGACCTCAAAAAAGCCGGCCCGGCTTATGATTTACCCATCGCCGTCGGAATTATCCTCAGCTCAGAACAAGTAGCGGCCGATGTTTCTCAAACCCTTTTTCTCGGTGAGCTGTCACTCGATGGCAGCCTGCGCCATACTAACGGCGTCCTGCCGATGGTCGCCGTGGCCCGTGAAAAAGGATTTGTCACGATTATTGTCCCCGAAGCCGACGCCAGAGAGGCGTCCTTAATAGAAGGAGTAAAAATCATTCCCATCGGCTCACTTGCCCAATTAATCAGCTATCTTCGCGGAGAAATACCCATTCCTGAGTACCAGCCCGACGGAAGCGAAGAACTCCCGGCAGCATCCCCCTCGAATGTCGACCTGGCTTACATTAAAGGACAGGAACATATCAAACGAGCCTTAGAGGTAGCCACCGCCGGCGGACACAACGTGGTCATGACGGGCCCTCCCGGCAGCGGCAAAACACTTCTGGCGCGCTCAATTCCTTCCATACTGCCGCCGATGACCAACGATGAGGCGCTGGAGGTTACCAAAATCTACAGTGTCAGCGGCTTGCTGCCAGCCGATACCCCCTTAATCAGGCAGCGGCCATTCCGCTCCCCCCACTACACCATTTCCAGCGCCGGTTTAGTCGGAGGCGGACACTGGCCCAGACCAGGGGAAATCAGCCTCAGCCACCGGGGAGTCCTCTTTCTCGATGAGCTTCCTGAGTTCGGACACTCACTCCTGGAAACATTACGTCAACCTCTGGAAGACAAGGTCATCACCATCAGCCGCGCTCAAGGCAGCGTCAACTTTCCGGCCAACTTTATGCTGGTCGGAGCCATGAACCCATGCCCCTGCGGCTACTATGGCGACCCTTTCCGGCAGTGCACCTGCCCCCCCAGTCTGGTTGCCCGCTACCAGAGACGCATCAGCGGGCCGCTTATCGACCGGGTCGATATCTTCGTTGAAGTACCCCATATCGACTACGGAAAACTGGCTGATGACAGGTTGGGGGAAAAATCAGAGAAAGCTCAGGCCAGAGTGATAGAAGCCCGCGCCATACAGACCGGGCGCTTTCGCGGCACGAGGTTGACCTGTAATGCCGAAATGACACCGACCGAGGTAAGAGAGTTCTGTCAGGTAGAAGAGGCTGCCCAGAGTCTCCTCAAAATGGCAATGAAACAACTTTACCTCTCAGCCCGTGCCTTCCACCGGGTATTAAAACTAGGACGGACAATCGCCGACCTAGACGACAGCCAGATAATCAAAGCACACCATCTGGCCGAAGCCATCCAGTACCGGCCAAGAAGCCAGATGTAATCTATCCTGGAGATTTTGATTGGAGAACTTGAATCAATAGATGATACGCCGAACCAAACTACCGCTGGGCTGGATAAACCGGGATGGCAGAATGATTATCGCTAGCCGGGGGCTATGTGCATTCGCTCAAAGCTCGGTTGCCATCATCATGGCCCTCTACTTGAAAAAGCTGGGGTTCAGCCTGGTCCAGATAGGGGCTTTTCTCAGTGTCGGGGTTGCCGGCTCAGCCTGTCTTGCCTTCATCGTCAGCTTGATTTCAGAGAAGGTAGGACGCCGGCGTTTGCTGGTCGCTTTCGCATTGCTATCGGGAGCGGCGGGACTGACCATGGTCTTCATCAATGAATTTCTGCCGATAATTTTCATTGCTTTTCTGGGCAGCATCACCGGAAGCGCGGGAACGCCTGCACAACCACTGGAGCAGGCCAGCCTAGCGGATACCGCACCGGCAGCCAAACGTACCGACCTCTTTGCTACCTATCGTATTATCAGTACGGCGGGTAATGCTCTGGGCGCTTTAGCCGCGGGATTGCCTACCCTGCTGCAAAACACTATTGGCCTAAATGAAATTCCTGCCTACAAGGCTATGTTCATTGGCTTCGCTTTCTTTCTCTGGGCAGCAGCACTACTTTACAGTTTACTCTCCCCGTCGATAGAGGTTAGCCATGCCGAGCAGCGCTGGATTAATCCTCTGCAACTCCCTTCAAGAAAGTTAATTTTCTCTCTGGTTGGTTTATTCAGCCTCGATAATTTTGCCGGGTCGCTATTCATGCAGAGCCTGGTAGCCTACTGGTTCAATACCAGGTTCGGCCTGGCATTAGGGTCCTTAGCCCTCGTCTTTTTCCTCTCCGATATTTTGTCAGCCATATCCCTCTGGGCAGCGGCCAAGCTGGGTAACCTGATTGGACTCATTAACACGATGGTCTTCACCCATATACCG
>JACQOM010000058.1 GCA_016202525.1 Chloroflexota bacterium
CAGTTCAACCGCCTCATTTATTGCTATCTTTACCGAAACCCTATTATCAAACAAAATTTCAAATATTGCAACCCTGAGAATGTTACGGTCGACCGCCGGTATCTGGGCTACAGGCCAGGCAGGGGCGAACCTCTGGATATTCTGGTCGATTTTCTCTCTGTTCTGTATAACGCCTTTCACCAGCTCACGGGTGAAGGTGCTGTTTTCCGCCGATAGTTTCTCTTCAGCCAGAAGGCGGTTTAGCGTTTCATCGGCTTCATGTCTGGCAGAATCAATCTCATATATTGCCTGGAGAGCCAGTGCTCTGGCATTTCGCCGTGCGCCTGCCATCGTTGTTCCCATCCCAAGTTTTAATGTGCTGGTGATGCCAGTCGACTGGAGAACATCAGGACAGAGTTTAGCAGAAGGTTAGAACCAGGTCAATGCTAAACTCCGAGCATACCCCCATCGACCCCCAGGACCTGGCCGGTGATATACCGGGCTTCTTCTGACGCCAGGAAAGCGACCGCTTCAGCCACGTCACGCGGCGTGCCGAGATAGCCGACCGAGATGCGTTTTTGAAGCTCCTCTTTCTGCTTCTCACCCAGTTGCTGGGTCATGCCGGTATCGATAAAGCCGGGAGCAATGGCATTAACGGTAATGCTCCTGGAGCCTACCTCTTTAGCCATGGTTTTGGTGAAACCGATAATACCAGCCTTGGCTGAGGCATAGTTGGCTTGCCCGGTGTTACCCACCACGCCTACGATGCTGGAAATGTTAACAATTCTGCCCCAGCGCTGCTTAATCATATGTCTCAGTACCGCTTTGGTGCACAGAAAAACACTCTTAAGATTGATATTCAATACCTTGTCCCAGTCCTCTTCCGGCATGCGCAGCAGCAACTGGTCGCGGGCGATTCCGGCATTGTTGACCAGGATATCGATATGCCCGTAGGCGGCTATTGCTTCTGTTACCATTCTCTCTACATCCGACGATGAGCTAACATCCGCCAGAATTGCCAGGCTCTGCCGGTCCAGCGCTTTGATTTCCTCAACGACACTGTTGGCATCCTTGCCGACATCATTGACAACGATGGTCGCTCCGACCTCGGCCAGTTTCAGGGCAATCGCCCGCCCGATGCCACGGCCGCTGCCGGTAACCAGAGCTACCTTATTAGAAAGGTCCATGCTTTACCCCCTGAGATTTGTTTTACTCTTTGGCTAGGCTTCTGATAGCTTCAACATCGCCGATGTTCAGGGTGTTGACCTCTTTGTTTATCCGTTTAATCAGACCGCTGAGCACTTTTCCCGGCCCAATTTCAACGAAGGTCGAAACTCTATTATCTATCATATACTCAATGGAGCGCTGCCATTGTACTGCGCTACGCAACTGGGTAAGCAGTTCCGGCTTCATTTGCTGGGCAGTGGTCAACGGCTGAGCAGAGGTGTTGGCAATAATCGGGACTGAAGGCTTTTTGAAATCGATATTAGCTACAATCTGTGACATTCCGTCCACGGCCGGTTGCATCAATGGCGAGTGGAAGGCGCCGCTTACGGCCAGAGGGATAACGCGGCTGGCACCTCGGGCTTTTGCCAAGTCGGTAGCTTTGGGCAGGTTTTCCGTCGCACCGCTGATTACCAGTTGTCCCGGACAGTTAAAATTAGCGATACAGGTGTCAGTCTGCCGGCATACTTCGGTCAGTGTCGGTTCATCGAGTCCGATTACAGCCAGCATACCGCCAGGTTTCTTCAGTCCGGCTTCATGCATTAGCCGTCCCCTTTCGCGGGCCAGACGGACAGTGGTGGCGAAATCAAGCACATTGGCGGCGGCCAACGCCGTGTATTCTCCCAGGCTGTGACCAGCCATGAAAGCCGGCGGCGGCAGCAGTTTGTCGCCAGCCATATCGGCAATAGCCTTCAAGCAGGCCACGCTGACGGCCACGAGCGCCGGCTGGGTATTGATTGTCTGGCGGAGTTCCTCTTCCGGCCCGTCAAAGCATAAACGGGATAAGGAAAGTCCCAGCGTCTCATCGGCCTGCTGGAAAATGGCTCGGGCGGAATCAAAGCTATCATAAAGGTCATGTCCCATGCCGACCCATTGTGAACCCTGGCCGGGGAAAACATAGGCTACCTCTATCGACATAGTTATGGCTAATCCTCCCACCGGAAAAATTTGGGGTTGGTAATCACTGACTCGGCATTAACTTCATCTGTTGGCAAAATATGATGAAGATGGAGCAAAGCGGATTTAGCTGACCTTACTCGGGCTTTTTCTCCGCTGGGCCTTTAATCTCGATGACTTCCCTGCCATCGTAGCTGCCACAGGTGGGACAAACATGATGAGGTAATTTAGGGCTATGGCATTGAGGGCATTCGACCAGAGAGGGAGGGGACAGCTTGATATGCTGGCGCCTTTCACCCTGGCGTGCCTTAGCGTATTTCCGTTTGGGTAGGGGTGGCATGATTTACTCCTTGACTTTCTTCTTGTCCACCAGAGCCATTTGCATTTACTTTGACCAGCGAGAGTGTACTACCTGCGGCGGACAATTGCAAGTTCTTTGATTACGATTGCAGCCGCAACTGGGGCATAAC
>JACQOM010000059.1 GCA_016202525.1 Chloroflexota bacterium
CCCTGGGTGGACATGGCCGCCGCCATGCGCACAGCCAATCTCCCTCTTTTCAGCCTGGAATCAAGACGCCCGCTAAAAGAGTTCGATATTATCGGCTTCTCCCTGGGCTATGAGCTGACCTACACCAATGTCCTGAATATGCTCGATCTGGCTCAAATCCCGGTTTTAGCCTCGGAACGAGCTGATTCCCACCCGCTGGTCATTGCCGGTGGCAGCTGCGCTCTAAATCCGGAACCTCTGTCCGATTTTATCGACCTTTTTGTTATCGGCGACGGTGAAGAGGTGCTGCCGGAGCTAATAGATAGCTTCCGAAACTGGCAAAAGCAGGGCAAGCGAGGCGGCAAATCTGGGTTGCTCCGCCAGCTAGCCACCATCCCCGGCATCTATGTCCCCAGCCTGTATAAAGTGGAATATCAGCCTGATGGCGTGATTAAAAGCATTACGCCTACCGTGCCTGAAGCCAGCCCGACCATCCAGCGGCGGATAGTGGCCAAATTACCGCCGCCAGTAACCAGACCGGTAGTACCCTATATCGAAGTGATACATGACCGCGGGGCAATCGAGATTCAGCGTGGCTGCAGCCACGGCTGCCGTTTCTGCCAGGCGGGAAGTATCTACCGTCCGGTACGGGAACGGCCCCAGGCGGAGATAGTGCAGGCAGCCGGCGAACTGATGAGCAACTGCGGCTACAATGAAATATCCCTGGTCTCCCTCAGCACCAGCGACTATCCCCGTATCGATGAACTGGTCGCCAGCCTGACCCAGCGCTACCCTACTCTATCCCTGTCACTGCCCAGCCTGCATATCGACAGCTTCTCAGTGGAGCTGGTGAACTCCCTGCCTACTCACAAGAAAAGCGGCCTCACCTTCGCCCCCGAGGCCGGGAGCGACCGAATGCGGAACATTATCAACAAGAACGTCTCCGAAGATACACTTCTGAAAACAGCCGAGACCGCTTTTAAGAAAGGCTGGACAGGTCTTAAGTTATACTTCATGCTCGGCTTGCCCGACGAAACTATAGACGATATCCAGGGCATCATCAATCTGGTGAACAAAGTCAGCATTTTAGGCAGACAAACCCGAGGGGCGCCGGTGCAGATAAGGGTCACTTTATCTACCTTCATACCCAAGCCCCACACCCCTTTCCAGTGGGTAGCTCAGGAAAGCGAAGACGGACTGAATCCCAGGCAAGAACTCCTCAAGCAGGGATTACGACGCAAGGGAGTCAGCCTGTCCTGGTCAGACCCGAAGGTCAGCCGCCTTGAGGCAGCTTTGTCACGGGGAGACAGACGACTGGGTAAGGTCATTTACCGCGCCTGGCAACTGGGCTGTACCTTCGATTCATGGGGTGAACACCTTAACTACGAAAACTGGACACGCGCTTTTGCCGAAGCCGGACTCGAACCTGATTTTTATGCCCGCCGTCAACGCTCCCTGGATGAGCTACTCCCCTGGTCCCATATCGATGCAGGCGTAACCACCGCTTTCCTGAAACGGGAATACCAGCGCGCCCTGAAGAGCCAGGATACCAGAGACTGCCGTACCGAAGCCTGTAACGTCTGCGGACTAGAACGCTGGCAGCCAGCTTGCCAGCAAAAGATAGCCGCAGCCAGTCAAAAACGCCCTTCGACAAGCTCGGGGTGAGCGGTAAAAAAGAGATAGCAACCTATTTACCATTCCGTGCTTGACACGGAATCCAGACCAGCTGCTCATTGCTCAGGTATTCTGGATACCGACTTCCGTCGGTATGGACGGTGGAAACTACCAATTAAAAGCCATGACCGGTTGAAATACTCCGGTTAAGACGGCGGAACGAAGCTGGTAATTGCCACCGCTCTATCACCCTCGCTGAGCTTCATCAGCTTTACTCCCTGGGTGTTCCGGCTTAGAATAGTGATGCCCTTCTTGGGGTCACGCTCCTTTACCGGTGTGCGGATGACAATACCCTCGGCGGACATTATCATTACTTCCTGGGCCAGGGTGACCACCCTTGCCGCCGCTACATTACCGGTCTTGTCGGTAATCCTTAGGGTCTTGACGCCGCTACCGGAGCGGTGCTGCTGCGGATAGTCACTGAGGGGGCTTAGCTTGCCGAACCCATTGGCCGTAATCACCAGAAGGAAAGCATCCGGAACGGCAACATCCAGACTGACCACACGGTCGGGGGGTCCCAGACGGATACCGGCAACCCCGCCGCTGGTCCTCAAACTGGCGCGCAGGTTGGATACGGGAAACTTAATCGACTGCCCTTTTTCAGTGACGATAATGACATCATCCTGCTCGGCGGCCAGGCGGGCGGCCACCAGCTCATCACCCGGCTCCACGACCATGGCAATAAGCCCGCTGCTGCGGACTGTAGCAAACTGGTCTAAGCCCGTCTTTTTTACCTCGCCACGGCGGGTAGCCATAACCAGATAATAATTCGGCACAAAATCGGTCACGGCAACGAGTTCGGTAACCCGCTCATCCTCGGCAATGGGGAAAAGATTAATCACCGCCGTTCCTTTAGCTATCCGGGAAGCACTGGCGGGGACTTCATAGCACTTGAGGCGGAAAACCTTGCCCCGGTTGGTAAAGAAGAGCAGGCTGGCGTGGGTATCCGCCACCACCATCAGCCTGACCGTATCATTCTCCCTGGTTATCATACCGACGATGCCCCTGCCGCCACGGTGCTGCGATGTATAAACATCGGCGGGCATTCCCTTGACAAAGCCCCGTTCACTGAGAGTCACCACCATGCTCTGGTGGGGGATGAGGTCCTCTTCATGGAATTCCACCTCTCCCTGGTCGCTGATGGCCGTGCGCCGGGGGTCGCCGAACTTGGTCTTTAACTCATTCGCCTCATCCTTAATCAGCGCCAGCACCCGCTTCGGATTAGCCAGCAACTCTTCCAGATAGTTAATGGTTTTCAAAACCTCAGTATATTCTTCGAGTATCTTTTGCCGTTCCAGGTTAGCCAGGCGGCGCAACTGCATATCGAGGATGGCCTGCGCCTGAATCTGGGTTAAGGCGAAGCCGGTCATCAGGGCCTGGCGAGCTTTATCAGCATTTTCGGATTGGCGGATAGTGCTGATTATTTTATCTATCTGGTCTAAAGCAATCTTGAGGCCTTCCAGAATATGCGCCCTGGCTTTGGCCCCCTTTAAATCGAACCGGGAACGCCGGGTGATAACCTCACGGCGGAAATCGACAAAATACTGCAGCATCTCCTTGAGACTGAGCACTCTCGGTTGCCCATCGACCAGAGCCAGCATGTTAACGAAGAAAGCCGACTGCATGCCGGTGTGCTTATACAGGCTGTTGAGCACCTGCTGCGATTGCGCGTCTCTCTTTAAATCGATAACGATACGCAGACCCTGGCGGTCGGACTCGTCCCGAATCTCACTGATGCCGGTTATCTTCTTATCGTCCGCCAGCTCGGCTATCCTCTCCACCAGGGCCGCTTTATTGGTCTGGTAGGGAAGCTCGGTAATGATTATTTGCCGGTGTCCTGCCTCTTCGGCATCGGCGATATGCGCCTTAGCCCGGACGACTATCCGCCCATGCCCGGTAGCATAAGCGCTCCTGATTCCATCCCGTCCCAGAATAACGCCGGCGGTGGGGAAATCCGGCCCTTTAATAAACTGGGTCAGCCCCTCGACAGTGGCATCCGGGTTATCGATAAGATGGGAGATAGCATCACAGACTTCACTCAGGTTATGGGGAGGAATGTTGGTGGTCATACCCACCGCAATACCGGCGCTGCCATTGACCAGCAAATTAGGTAACTTGGTCGGCAGAACCACGGGTTCCTGAAGACTGTCATCGAAGTTAGGCATGAAGTTGACAGTTTCCTTCTCGATGTCAACCAGCATCTGTTCGGCAATCTCGGTCAGGCGGGCCTCGGTGTAGCGCATTGCTGCCGGCGGGTCGTTGTCCATACTGCCGAAGTTACCCTGCCCCCCGACCAGGATATAGCGCATCGAGAAATCCTGCGCCATACGCACCATGGCATCATAAACGGAGGTGTCACCATGGGGGTGATACTTGCCCAGCACCTCGCCGACGATACGGGCGCTCTTCTTATAAGAGCTGGTGTGGCTCATCCCCATGCCGTTCATGGCGTAAAGAATGCGCCGCTGTACCGGCTTTAGCCCGTCCCGGACATCAGGTAAAGCCCGGGAGACAATGACACTCATGGCGTAGTCAAGGTAAGA
Organism: Chloroflexota bacterium; assembly: GCA_016202525.1. The sequence continues at coordinate 4,197 of JACQOM010000059.1, forward strand.
GCTACGCATTTCGTCTTCTATTTTTATCGGCCTGGTCTTACCTAAAACCATCTGGGTTAAACCTCCTATTCCTCGTTATCGACTTCATCATCGATATCGGCCGGTTCTTCAGGTAATAGCTCCGCCTCTTCCCCGCCGATTATGGTGTAGTTAGGTTCTTCAGGCACCGCCTGTTCATATTCTTCAAGCTCACGCCTGATTATTCTATCGCCGATTCTATCGGCAACATAAGGCCGGAAAC
>JACQOM010000060.1 GCA_016202525.1 Chloroflexota bacterium
ACTCTGAACACTCTAATTAGCCGAACGAACTTTGTCAAGAATGCGATACAGAGAAAAATTATCGGTTACTTGTTTTATCTGTTATAATTGTAGTCGTGTCTGACGAAATTGCCCTCTACATCCATATCCCTTTCTGCCGCCGCAAATGTAACTATTGCTCCTTCGTCTCGTACCAGTGCCGTGAAGCTGAAATTTCCTCTTACGTAAATGCCCTCAAGAATGAACTTGCCCGGCGTGCCGGCGGAAAGCTTGTGCGCAGTATATATCTTGGCGGAGGTACCCCCAGTTTACTTACCGACCGGCAGGTTGAAGATATTCTAGCCAGCGTCGGTTCACTATTTACCGTGGATAAGACGGCCGAAGTCACCATGGAAGCCAATCCGGGCACGGTCGATACAACCTACCTTACCAATATCAGAGCATTGGGAGTCAACCGCCTGAGCCTGGGGATACAGAGTCTGGACGATAAGGAACTGGCATTGCTGGGCCGTATCCATACTTACGCACAAGCCATTGATGCGGTACTCTCCGCCCGAAACTCCGATTTTACCAATTTGAACTTGGACCTGATTTACGGATTTCCCAGTCAAACTCAGTCGGACTGGCAGAAGACGTTGGATAAAGTAATAGAGATAGCGCCGGAGCATCTTTCGCTCTATGGCCTCAGTCTGGAACCTGATACACCGATGTGGAGAGCAATCAAAGAACACCGCTTACCCGATATCGATCCCGATGTCAGCGCCGACCAGTATGAACTGGCTGAAGACTTGCTGACAGCACATGGCTATCATCACTACGAGATATCGAACTGGGCAAAACCAGGGCAGGAGTGCCGGCATAATCTGACTTACTGGCAAAACCGACCCTATCTGGGAGCCGGTGTCGCCGCTCATTCCTACCTGGAAAGGCACCGTCTGGCTAATACTAAAAGCCTGGATAAATACCTGGCTGCCTTTTCGAATAATCTGCCACCACCACTGGACCTTGATGAAACAATAAACCAGGAACTGGAGCTGGCGGAAACAGTTATCCTCGGACTAAGACTTAACCAAGGTATCTATCTGGATGATATTCGAAACCGTTTCGGTATCGATTTACTGACACGCTACGGGCAACAGGTCGCAGAGATGGTTGATGCCGGCCTTCTGGAGCAAAGTAACGGGCACATCAAGCTCACGCCCCGCGGCAGGCTGTTGAGCAATGAAGTCTTCTGGCGTTTTTTGCCAGAACAACGACAGCAGACAGACAATCTGGTCATCGAGTAAGAGAAAAGCCGGGAGAGACAATTAAATTTATGGACCAATCACTTACCAGAAACTTTTGCATCATCGCCCATATCGACCACGGCAAGTCGACGCTGGCTGACCGTCTTATCGAACTTACCGGTACTTTACCCAGCGCTCAGATAGGCGAACAGTTACTGGACAGCATGGAACTGGAACGCGAGCGTGGCATCACCATCAAGGCAAAGGCGATTCGCCTGAGTTATCAGGCAAAGGACAACAAAAACTACCGGCTGAACCTCATCGACACACCTGGGCATGTCGATTTCTCATTCGAGGTTTCTCGTACTCTGGCCGCCTGCGAAGGTGCGGTACTGGTTATCGATGCTACCCAGGGTATCCAGGCACAAACTCTGTCCAATGTCTATATAGCTATGGAGCACAACCTGGAAATCATCCCGGTCCTGAACAAAATCGACTTGCCCAGCAGTGAACCTGAGAGGGTACTGGCAGAGATTAAAAGTGTACTGGGCTATGATGCCAGAGACGTGCTGCTGATAAGCGCCAAGACAGGACAGGGCGTGCCACTGTTGCTTGAGGAGATAGTCCGCCGTGTACCACCCCCCAGGGGTAACGCGCAAGCCCCACTCCGAGCCCTCATCTTCGACTCTCATTACGATGCCTACAAAGGTGTCATCGCCTACCTGCGCGTGGTGGACGGCCAAATCGCTAAAGGAGATAAACTTCGCCTGATGGCACAGGATACTGACATAGAAGTACTGGAGGTCGGCTATTTTGCTCCGCAACCATGCCAGGCTCAGGAACTGGTCGCCGGTGATGTCGGCTATATTGCCACCGGGCTTAAAAGCGTCGGAGAGTGCCGTGTCGGTGACACAGTGACCTCGACAGTCAACGGCGCTACTCAGCCGCTGATTGGTTACCGTCCGGTGAAGCCGATGGTTTTTGCCGGCATTTACCCCACACAGGCAGATGAATATCAACAACTACGCGAGGCCATCGAGAAACTCAGCCTCAATGATGCCTCGCTCTCCTACGAACCTGAGTCGAGCCCTATCCTGGGCAACGGATTCCGTTGCGGTTTCCTGGGATTGCTCCATCTGGATATTGTACGCGAGCGTCTGGAAAGAGAGTTTTCTTTGTCACTGGTGGTCACCGTGCCCGGCGTTAGCTTCATCATTACCCGGACTAATGGTCAGAAGATTAGCATTACTAATCCCACCGAATTCCCGGTACCGACGGAAATAGAGAAGATAGAAGAGCCCTGGGTCAGTATCTCGGTCATCACCCCTGCCAGCTTCATCGGCCCGCTGATGGAACTTATCACTGAATACGGTGGAATCTACAAACAAACGGAGTACCTGGGACAACTCAAATCATCGGCAGAACTGGGACAGCGAGTCCGGCTCGAATATGAAATGCCTTTACGCTCGATACTGACCACATTTTACGACCAGATAAAAAGCCGCAGTCGCGGCTATGCTTCACTGGACCACGAGTTTATCGGCTACCGGGAAGCCAGGCTGATTAGGCTCGATATTCTGGTAAATGATACGCTGGTGGATGCTTTCAGCCGTATCATCCCACCGGAGAAAGCCCATGAGGTCGGTAAATCGGTGGTCGATAAGCTCAAGGAGGTTATTCCCCGCCAACTGTTCAAAGTGCCGATTCAGGCAGCCGTTGGCAGCCGCGTTGTGGCCCGGACTGACATAGCAGCCAAGCGCAAGGACGTCCTGGCAAAATGCTACGGCGGTGACATCACACGAAAACGCAAGCTACTGGAGAAGCAGAAAGAGGGCAAGAAGAAAATGAAGACAATCGGCCGGGTGGAGGTGCCGAAAGAGGCATTTATGAGCGTATTGAAGCTCAGCTAGTCCGGGGCGGCATGATAAAATAAGTATAAGGAGGTAGCCATGAAACTCAATAAATATGAAGTACCGGTTGGTAAACTCCGCTGGGAATGCGACCCCAAACTGTTCAAATTTGAATGTACCAAAGACTTAGCCCCGCTGCGTGAGTTTATCGGGCAGGAACGGGCAACGAGAGGGCTTCTACGCTGAGGAGAAAAGAGAGACTAAGTGAGGCAAGACTCACTGATTCATGTCCGACAAATGTCGTATGAAAGAAGCTCAGCCTAGAATATATTTATATGATAAGTGAAAAATAGAGAAAGGAGGATTACGATGACCGAGATTACTGTTAGAAGACCATTGACACTGGTGGAGGCTTACTATCCTACCAATCTCATTGATGACCTTGATAGGTGGGTAGGGGAGACTTGGGAATCATGGACGCCTGCCAGTGCTTCTGTTGACCATATTCATCCTCGTGGGGATATGTATGAGTGGAAGGATGAACTGGTAATGAAGGTTGAACTACCCGGTATCGCCAAGGAGGATATCGACATCAGTCTTGAGGGCGATTGCCTGACAATCAAGGCAGAAAAGAAGCAGGAGTCGCTGGCGGAAGATGCTACCTACTATGGCTGTGAACGCTACTATGGTAAGTATTACCGCACCGTAACACTCCCGTACCATGTCGATTACGACAAGATTTCAACCACTTACGAGAATGGTTTACTGGAGATAAGACTCCCCAAGGCTGAAGAAGCCAAGACTAAGCATATCGAAGTCAAGGTAAAGTAAGGGCGCTGGGAAAGAGGGGGGCTGGACGTATCCGGCTTCCCTCTTTTTTGTTTACAGTACCGGTTAAGCCAACCAGGAAATATCTTCTCTAATGCCCGCTCTCCGGGGTACCCTGTCCCGGTTCACGAGTTTTCAATCCCCGGCTGACCAACAATCCTAAAAGGCTCAGACCAAAAGCTTGGTACATCACGGGCCTGAATCCCCATAGTTCAGACACCGCCCCGCCGACGAAAGGTCCGATACCAGCCGATAAATACATAGTAGAGTAAAGTAACCCGGAAGCAGTGCCACGTTCGGTATTCCACCTGAGCAAATAGCCGAATGCCCCGATGAAAAGGCATGCCCAGGACACCGCCAGCACAATCTGAACCGGAATCAGTTGCAAGTAGTTCGTCACCACTCCATAGATACCAAAAGTCAGCGCTGACATCACCAGTCCGGCACGAAACACATTCGCCGGGTTAAACCTTTCTACCAGACGCATCGCAATAAACTGGGCAATCATATTAATACTGTTAAGTAGGGCAATCCACAATTTACTGGCACCGATATCGGTCAAAAACAAGGGGAAGATAGTCCAGATGCCCTGTCCACCTAGTTGCCTCAGAAAAAAGGCGAGATACACTCTGAAATTCGCTTTCACTAATGGTATCGGCAAAACATTGACTGTAACTCGACTAGTTCGAATTTCTGAGAGCGCCAGAGATACCATAAAGGCTAGAACTGACGCGATAGCACTGCTGATAAACAGCGCCTCATAGTCCCTGAGCACTGCCGCCAGAATAGAACCCAAAAGCCACCCGAAAGAGCCATAAGAGGCAAAATTCCCGATTCCCTTTTGATTCTCGTAGGCATAAGCCATTACCGACGCCGAGGTTACGCCGAGACAAAAACCGATCAGTCCCCTGACCAGTAGGAATGTCATCGGCGTGTGCACCACAAGTTGCAGAAAATAGCCTAAAGCCGACACCGCTAAACCGGAGCGGATAAAGACCAATCGACCGTGAATATCTGATTGTCGCCCGAAGAAAAGGGACGATAAGAAGAAGGCAATGCCATAAACGGCAACGATGAAACCAACTTCGAAATTCGATGCCCCTAGAGTCTGGGCATAAAGCGGCAGGAAGATAATCGATGTTTCTATGGCCAGATTAAAAAGGAAATTCATCAGGGCTAAACGCAAGGCTAATGACGCGCTAGTCACAACATGAAGATATCGCATCTATCGTTATATCTCTTATCCGGTTACCAAGTTTAAATACTACATTGACCTATTCCCAAAAGCAAGTTGATGATTGCCCTTACCCGGCTAAATCGTATGGTGATATTTGACAGTTGGAGATATATATATCACAAATATTGACAATCAGCAACAAATTTGTTAAAAATACAGTAGATAACAACCGCTGTAAATCATACTGCTGGCATTTTTAGTGCGGCTGGCGATTTTTATGAGGCAGGAAACAAGGAACATCCAGAAAACGGCAGGAACTCCTTTTCACGGAGGCAAGGTATCAGTGCCAATAGTTAGAAATTTATACTTTTGGCTCACCGAACCGAGCCTTTTTATTATGCGGGCTGATACTTTTAGCTCTTACATCAGCTAACCAGAACAGCTACGATAATTAAGGGGGTGTCTATCTTTAAGTCAAGAAGCAATAGACAAAGGAGTCATTACACGGTACTTAAGGATGAGGTATTTAATTCGCCAGCAATTTTCAGCAGGTTTACAGGATGATGAAAAACAGGCACTTACTGCTATACGTAGCCCTCCATAGTAACTTGAGGAAAGGATGCCAAGCACCATGCCAAAAGCTAGAATTCTAATTGTCGAAGACGAAGCTATCCTGGCTATGGATTTGCAATCGCGGATGGCGAATATGGGCTACCCGCTTCCGGAAGTCGTCCATAGCGGAGAAGATGCCATCAGCAAAGCCCGGGAGACCCGTCCTGACCTGATACTGATGGATATCATGTTGTCCGGGAAACTGGATGGCATTATGGCTGCAGACCAAATCCGGGGTTTCCTAGACACTCCCATCATTTTTGTGACGGCCTATGCTGACCAAGAAACTCTGCAACGCGCCAAAATAACAGAACCTTGCGGCTATATCGTCAAACCTTTAAATGAAAAGGAAGTAAACGCTGTTATCGAAATGGTCCTATACAAGCACGCTACTCAGACCGAATTGAGAAAACTGAACGGACTCCTGTTAACAACCCGCGAGATAAACCAGCTAATTGTTAAGGTTGATGACGAAGCGGAACTGCTACACAGAGTCTGCGCTATCCTTGTCGATGGTCGCAACTATAAACTCGCCTGGGTTGGTTTTATTACCCCGGGCTCTTATGATGTCCGGCCAGCAGCCCAGGCCGGCTTTGAAGACGGTTACCTGTCCTCGGTAAAGATAACATGGGATGATTCCCAATATGGAAAAGGACCCGTCGGTACCGCCATCAAGACCGGACACCCATCAGTGAGACGGGACATCCTGAACGACAAACAGTTCTCGCCAGCGCGAGAACAGGCATTGAAACGTGGCTATGCCTCATCAGCCGCATTGCCACTTTATATCCGGGACAAAATAATCGGTACTCTCAATGTTTATGCGGGAAAATCTGATGCCTTTGATGATACCGAGATTGCTATGTTGGTAGAACTGGCTGGAGATATTTCTGCGGGTATTGAGCGAATAAGACAGCAGGAGCAACTACGGCAGAGTGAGGAACGCTACCGCACCACACTGGACGGCATGCTCGAGGGTTGCCAGATTATAGACTTTAACTGGCGCTATATATATCTCAACGATACTGCGGTCGGGCATAGTCAGAGCATCAGGGAAACTCTCCTTGGCCGCACTATGATGGAAATATATCCTGGCATTGAGAACACGGATATGTTTGCCCATGCCCGCCGCTGCCTGGATGAACGCATCCCGCACCGCATGGAAAACATGTTCACTTTTCCCGATGGCTCTCAAAAATGGTTTGACCTTAGTATCGAACCGGTATCTCAGGGCGTTCTCATACTCTCCATAGATATCACCGAGCACAAGCAGGCAGAAGAGGCATTACAAAAAGCCCATGGAGAACTTAGGAATATCTACGATACTGTGGCCGATGTCATCTTCGTTCTTGGAGTAGAAAGTAGCGGAAGATATCGTTTTACATCGGTCAATCCAGCTTTTTACT
>JACQOM010000063.1 GCA_016202525.1 Chloroflexota bacterium
CCCTTGAGTAGCGGCAGAACAGGTTTCAACTGGCGGTAGTAGCTGCGGTGAGGTTCCAGAAGCGTTTTCCCCAGCGTTTGCCCCAGTTCCGGGTAGTACTTGTCCAGTGCTTTTTTGGTCTCGCCGAAAATCTGGCGCACCAGGGAATAGCCGTTGGTGTGTAAACCGCTGGATGGTAAGCCGATAATGACATCGCTAGCGGTGATGTTCTTGCCCATGATAATTTTGTCTTTTTCCACCACCCCGATAATAAAACCCGCTAGGTCATAGTCATCTCCGGCGTATATACCCGGCATCTCGGCGGTTTCCCCGCCGATGAGGGCGCAGCCGACCTCCCGGCAGGCTTTGGTCAGTCCTTTAATAATGGACTCCACCTTTTCCGGCACCATCTTGCCCATGGCAATGTAGTCAAGGAAGAAGAGAGGCTCGGCGCCGCAGGTGAGGATGTCATTGACGCAGTGGTTGACGATATCGATACCAATCGTATCATGTTTGTCTAAAGCTGAAGCAATCTTGAGCTTGGTGCCGACCCCATCGACGCTGGAGACCAGCACCGGGTTTTGATATCCTTTGAACTCGAAAAGCCCGCCGAAGAACCCCACCCCGCTCAGGACTTCGGGGCGGTTAGCAGAACGAGCGTGCTTACCGATTAGCTCCTTAGCTTTATTGGCAATGTCAATGTTGACGCCGGCCTGGGCGTAGCTTCCTTTAATCGGTTTCCTCCTGGGCAAGATTTACTTTAGCGCCGGGCAATCTGTTTTAATCGTCGCCAGAACCGCCTGGTCCCGCTATCTACAACCAGTATCATCTCGCCATCGCAGCGGACAAAATTCTTGCAGGGAATAATGCCCCTGGGTTCCCTGCCACGGGCTCTGGCGGCGGCTTCCCAGACTGCCTGCCCCTCACAGGCTAAATCTATGTCATCCTTATCTGTAAGCTCTGCTCCACAGCGGTTGCAGACTAATTTCTTCATGGTTGTTTACCGAGTTTGGCTAACGGAAGCGCTACTGTTCAGGCTTCCTTCCGATGTCTCTCCACGAACCGCTTCATCCGGGCCAGCGCTTCTTCGATATAGGCTAAGGAGGTAGCATAGCAACAACGGACATACCCCTCGCCGTATTGGCCGAAGGCGGAGCCGGGAACGGCGGCTACCTTTTCCTCGGTGAGCAGCTTTTCGGCAAACTCCTCTGAGGTCATGCCGGTACTCTTTATCGAAGGGAAGGCATAAAACGCCCCTTTCGGCTCGAAGCAGGACAGCCCGATGTCACATAGTCCTTTGACCATCACCAATCGACGCCGGTTGTAGTCTTCGACCATCTCGGTGGCGCTGTCAGCTCCTGATTTTAATGCCTCGAGAGCGGCCACCTGTCCCATAGTCGGAGCGCACATTACCGTGTACTGGTGAATCTTGGTCATGGTGGCAATAATCTCTCTGGGTGCAGCGGCAAAGCCGACGCGCCAGCCGGTCATGGCATAGGCTTTAGAAAAGCCGCCCAGGAAAATGGTGTTATCTCTCATCCCGGGCAGGGTGGCAAAACAGGTATGCTCCACGCCGTAGACCAGCCGGGAATAAATCTCATCAGAGACGACCAGCAGGTGATGGCGCCGGGCGACCTCAGCAATCTCACCCAGTTTATCTCTGCTCATTACGGCACCAGTAGGGTTGGCCGGATAACCGATGAGGATTGCTTTGGTGCGGTTTGTAATACGTGCCTCGACTTCGTCGGCGCTAAGCTCAAAGTCGTCTTCCTCCCGGGTCGGCACCATCACCGGTATGGCTCCGGTCAGTATAACGCAGGGCTGGTAGGAAACATAGCAGGGGTCGGTCATGATGACCTCGTCCCCGGGGTTAAGGATGGCTCTCATCGCCAGGTCCAGCGCCTCGCTAACGCCGACGGTAATCAGCAGTTCGCCGTAGGGGTCGTATTTCAGATTGTAGCTGTTCTTCAGGTGCCGTGACAGCTCCTCGCGCAGCTCAGGTGTTCCTGAATTCGAGGTATACATCGTCTGGCCCTTTTCCAGCGAGTAGATAGCCGATTCACAGATATGCCAGGGGGTAGCATAGTCAGGTTCGCCGACTCCCAGCGAAATCACCCCCTCGATGGAAGCCAGCAGGTCGAAGAACTTGCGTATCCCCGAAGGCGATATCTGGCTGGCACGCTGTGAGACAGGATATTTACCGACCTGAGCCTTGGTGTTAATAGACATAATAATCTCCTGATTAAGGTCTGTGAGAAAGAGAATCTGGTCTTCAGAGTATTACCGGCTGCCGCTTAATCTCTTCCCCTCCCCCTAGAATTTCACCGTCTTCTTTATATCGTTTGAGCAGGAAATGGGTGACGGTGCCCTGCACTTCCTCAATCGGGGCCAGCTTTTGCGAGACAAAATCAGCTACCTCACGCATGGTTTTGCCCACTACTATCACCAGCAGGTCATAGGTTCCGGAGAGCAAATAGACCGTGCGTGCCTGTGGGAAACGGTAGATGCGCTCGGCGACGGCATCGAAGCCGACCTCTCGTTGCGGGGCGACCTTGACTTCGATTAACGCCGATACCTGCTCGTCTTCCACCTTGTCCCAGTTAATCATGGCCTTATATTTCAGGATGACCCGGTCTTTTTCCGCCTGCTTGATGATGCTGGCGACCTCGGTACTGGGCATGCCGGTCATCGTGGCTATTTGCTTGGCGGTAGCGTGGGCATCATTTTCCAGTATTTTCAGAATTTCTTTCATCTTTAACCCCCGTTAGCTCAGTTAATGACCACTGTTTATCTGTCTCATTATAGCAGAGTTGAAAAAATTTGTTATCCCCCGTTCTGACCTTAAAATGTCTCTCTCCCGGCTCAAGCCACTCTTTCTCTATTGCCGCCACCTCATAGTCCATGCCCTGCCACTGGAAAGACTGCGGTCTCTGGGCATAGGTGTGGCCTGAGTAGCAGCGCACGGTAAAACCATTCAACGCTGTCCCTCGAAGAGTCTTTGACGTTTAGCGCCGTGTCATTACCAGGAGTCCCGATTCCAGCGGGATGCGGCGATAATCTATTTAGACTGTTTTATTACCTGAATCCCCAGGATAATCACCGGCACCGTAAAGATTACCCAGACGATGGTCTCCAGCCAGGAAAATGGGGCCGGTTTCATCACCTTGGCGGAAGTGAGGATGTACAGGATAATGAGCACCACATTAAAGATAACGGTGTACCAGGCTAACCCTTTCATTTTCTCCTCCTTTTTGATTGCTAGAAACCTGATTAAAATATCCTCTTCCTTAATATCAAATATCAACTTCAAGGTTGTCGTCTTAAAGTGACGTTCCGTTGTGTCAGGTCGACATCAGATACTTGCCAGCCAGCTTCCAACCAGGCAAAAGCCTGCGCGTGTTTGCTATCATTCTCCCACCATGATTTGAAAGTATGGGCGCCCTTTTCCAACTCAAAGTCGATAATGGATTCAATTTGCTTGAAGGTTAGCTTTAGTTGGCTAGCTTTGTAGCTTGCTAAATAGTCCCTCAGCGGGTTGTATCTGGCGATGTTATCTACATCGACTTCTTCTCTGGTCTGCTTCTCAGGCTCTGGTTTGCTGCTTCGTTTGGTGGTGGCGGCAGGTTTATCGTCAACGGCGGTTTGGCTACTGAGTCCTTTTTCGACAACCTTGTATTTCCTTACCATCTCTCCCACTAATTTCACCTGCATTAATGAAGCACACTCCCGGCAGGCTATTTGGCCGTCGTAATTGGCAGTATCGATAAAAGGCGGTAACCTGATAGTTTTTCCGCAAACCAGGCATTCAATTTCAAGCATCTTAATCATCCATCCTTAGATATTCGGCTTCCTCTTCTGCCACTCCGTTGCTTGTTCGTAGGCGTAGGCGATTTTGAGGAGGGTCTCTTCACCCAGGGGTTTGCCGATTATCTGCATGCCTATCGGCAGTCCGTTGGCAAAGCCGGCCGGTATGGAGATTGCCGGCACTCCGGCGATATTGATGGGCAGGGTGCAGACATCGCTCAAATACATCTGCAGCGGGTCGTCGGTCTTCTCCCCGATTTTGAAGGGGACGGTGGGGGAGGTGGGTGTTATTAAAGCGTCATACTTCTCAAAAGCCCGGTCGAATTCCTGCCGGATGATGGTGCGAACCTTCTGAGCTTTAAGATAGTAGGCATCATAATAGCCTGCGGACAGGGCGTAGGTTCCCAGCATGATGCGCCTCTTTACCTCGGGTCCGAAGCCGTACTGCCGCGTCTTTTCCATGGCTTCCCACATATTGTCGGCTTCCTGGTAGGAGTAGCCGTATTTAACGCCGTCATAGCGTGCCAGGTTGGCCGAAGCCTCCGAGGGGGCGATAATGTAATATACCGCCAGGGCGTAGCGGGTGTGGGGCAGCGATACCTCCCAGTCCACTTTTGCCCCCAGTTCTGCCAGCTTGCTGACGGCGGTTTTAATGGCTGTTGCCACCTCAGCCTGCATCCCCTCGACAAAATATTCCTTGGGGATGCCGAGTCGCAGCCCTTTGAGGTCGGCGGTCAGGCAGCGGGTATAATCGGGAACGGGGTTGGGCAGGGAGGTCGAATCCCGGCGGTCGTGCCCGGCGATGGCGTTCATTACCAGTGCGCAATCGGTGACATCCTGCGTCAACGGGCCAATTTGGTCGAGCGAGCTGGCAAAAGCTACCAGCCCGTAGCGGCTGACCCGTCCGTAGGTTGGTTTCAGTCCGGTAACGCTGCAGAAGCCGGCCGGCTGGCGGATACTGCCGCCGGTGTCCGAACCTAAAGCATAAACTGTCTCGCCGGCGGCTACGGCTGCTGTCGAGCCGCCGCTGCTGCCCCCGGGGACGCGCGATAAGTCCCAGGGGTTGTGAGTGGTAAACAGCGCTGAGTTTTCGGTGGATGAGCCCATGGCAAATTCATCCATGTTGGCTTTACCCACCATTACCGCGCCGCATTTATTCAGCTTCTCGACCACGGTGGCATCATAAGGGGGGACGAAGTTTGCCAGCATCTTCGACGAGCAGGTGGTCTTAATTCCCCTGGTGCACATGTTGTCTTTGATGACCACCGGTTTGACGGTCAGCGGGTTGATGTTGCCGCTGGCAATCAGCTTATCCGCCTCCCGGGCTTGCTCCAGCGCCAACTCGTCAGTAACGGTGACCAGGGCGTGGACATTTGGTTCGACCCGGTGAATTCGCTTCAGGTAAGCCTTAGTTAGCTCCACCGAGCTTAATTGCCGTTTCTTAAGCAACTCGTGTGTTTGGTGGATTGTCATCTGGTCTGTCATTCCCATATATTTAGTTCTCAAGCACCGCCCGTACTCTGAAAAAGTCTCCTTCCTTTCTGGGGGCATTAGCCAGCACCTGTTCCTGGGAGAGGGACAGGGCTATTTCATCGTCGCTGACGACATTCTGTAGCGCAATCGACTGGCTGGTAGGTGGGACGTTGCCGGTATCTACCTGCTGCAGTACCTCGAAGTTCTCCAGGATATTGGATAACTGTTCTCCGAGTCTATCTACATCATCTTCGGTCAAACCTATCCGTGCCAGGAGGGCAATATGGCGGATTTCTTCACGACTCAGCTTCATTTTTGCCTCCGTTGCCATTCAGTAGAATACATTCAGGAATTATAGCACCCGCTTGCAGTATCGGCAACCGAGTCAGCCTGTTATAATTGGAAACTGGAGGCGAAATGATGGCCAGACTGATATTCAACATTATTAGTACCCTGATGGAAGAAATTGCTCTGGTAGTGATTGCGCTCTGGGGTTTGCCTCAGATAGGCGTTCATATACCCTTACCCGGGCTTTTTGCTCTGATGGTTGCCTGGGCTGCCTATACGGTTATTACTTACCGGCTTGGCAGCCGGGCGTTGAAACGCAAACCGTTGATAACCCTGCCGGATATGGTCGGTAGCAAAGGTGAAGTGGTGAGTTTCCTGGGTTCAGAAGGCATGGTCAGGATTAAGGGTGAACTGTGGATAGCTAAGTCAAATAGCGGTGAAATGAAACCCGGTGATAAAGTGGTGGTGATAGAGCAGGACAGCCTTAAACTGGTGGTGCGTCCGGAGTAGTTGGCATTTAGACTGAAGATTCGCCTGGCTTATAGACAAAAGAGACGATGAGCAGCACTACGCCGATGATGAGGAGTGCTAGGCTGAAAGTTTGCATCGGGGCAATGAGATTATCGATGAATTGGGGCAGCCAGGTCTGGAGCGCTGCCGGCATCTCCGATATTGGCAATGTCCCGGCAAAATATTTGGAGATGAAGATACTGATATAGCCCAGGGCTCCGTAGCTGAGCAGCGGCACGCCCAGGTAGCGGGCGGTCTGCTTTACCTGGCGAATGATAAGAATAATGCCCAGCACCAGCAGCAGCATCAAGACAAACAGAAGTTTGTAGGCAAGCTGGAAATAGCCGACATATTGCTTTGCCTGTGCCAGTGTCTGTTCAGCAGTGGACAGTGCCTCAGCTATCTGGGTTCGAGTATCCGTCCCTAGCAGGCTTTCGTCAATTTTAAAAGTCGACGGTATCTGTGCTGAAAATTGCTGGTAAAACTGGTCGAAAAGCGGTTGCCACATTGCCTGTGGTATTATTGCCAGCTCCGGTGGCGGCGATTTCAATAAAGCCTGCCAAAGCTGGTCTTTCAGGGTTTTCTTGGCCGGCTCCAGCGAGATGACGACATTTAAACTTTGAGTGTCCCCGACCAGATAATCGACTACCGGGCCGGCAGCAATGGTCACCTGCTCCTTTATCCATGGTTTCAGGGCAATGATATTATCATCCAGGGATTTGTCGATATACCCTTTTAGGAACGCCATCTCTGGAGGGATGCTGCCGCTAAACTGCTGTTTTAGATATTGTCCGGCGATGGAGGCTACATCGATTTTGTCCATAAGGGAGAC
>JACQOM010000061.1 GCA_016202525.1 Chloroflexota bacterium
AAGTCAACAAGGAAGTCGAGGCTATGGGTGTTAAGATAAAAGCCCAGTATGCCGTACTCGGGCCGTATGACTTCATCAATATCCTGGAGGCCCCGGACAATAAGACAGTGGCTAAGGTGGCTGTGGAGCTTGGGTCGAGGGGCACCGTACAGACAATGACACTGGCGGCCATGGCTATCGATGAGCTGACCAAGTAGCTGCTGGGTAATTGCTTTTCTTTGATTATATGGACGGTAAGCTTCTGCTGGCAACGAATAACCGTGGAAAAGTCCGTGAGTTCCGAAGCCTGCTGTCCAATCTTCCGTTGCAACTGGTTACCCCTGCTGAGCTGGGCATCACCACTGTGGTGGATGAGGTGGGGAGCAGTTTCGAGGAGAATGCTCGCTTAAAGGCAGTGACCTTAGCCGCCGAGAGCCATTTGCTGGCTATGGCTGATGACTCCGGGTTGGAGGTAGATGCTCTGGGTGGTGAACCCGGACACCTATCGGCCCGCTATGGCGGTGAAGGCCTTTCTGACAGCGATAGGGTCGATTACCTGCTGCTCAAGCTCAAAGATGTGCCCTGGGAAAAGCGTTCGGCTACCTTCTGTAGTGTTATTGCTGTGGCCATCCCCGGCGGCGAAGTAGAGTGTTGCTACGGCCAGTGTCGTGGGATAATAACCTTCGAGCCAAAGGGTAAGCATGGGTTTGGCTACGACCCTGTCTTTTTTATGCCTGAGCTTGGCAAGACAATGGCTGAGCTATCTCTGGAAATAAAAAATCAGGTGAGTCACCGGGCGCTGGCTGCCAGGGAAGCATATAAGGTATTAGAGAAATTAATAGCTAGTAAACGGTATCGGGCGTAATTGCCGATGAGTCAGTCAAGGCTTTCATTGGGTACTATTCGGTTTCGGCTGTGTCGTCATTCTGGCGAAAGCCAGAATCCAGGTTTCCTCCTCCCCGCCAATGGATTCCAGCCTGCGCTGGAATGACATCTTTGAATAAGTCGTTTATTTTCCTAGCAATAATAGTGGCATCTACTCTTGTATAAAATCGATTATTTAGTATATACTACTGTTTACCGTGAATAATTTTGGGGGTGAGCCATGAAATTATCTTGTCTTCAGGAGAATCTCAGCCGGGGATTGGGTGTGGTGGGCAGGGCGGTAGCTGCCAGGACAACTCTGCCGATAACTAATAATGTGCTCCTGGCTACCGACCAATCCCGCCTCAAGCTGGTAGCCACTAATCTGGAAATGGCAATCAGCTACTGGATAGGTGCTAAGGTGGAGGAAGAGGGGGCGATTACCGTTCCTGCCCGGCTGCTCACCGAGTTCGTTAACTCCTTACCCAATGATAAGATTGATGTGAATCTCTCCCCGAAGACGAAGACACTGGGATTGAAGTGTGCCCGTTTCGAGGCGCGCATCAGCGGCATCGATGCTAAAGATTTTCCCCCGATACCGACAGTCGACCAGGGGATTACGACCAAAGTCGAGGTGGATGCCCTCTGTCAGGCAATCAGCCAGGTTGCTTTTGCTGCAGCCTCCGAAGAATCGCGCCCGGTGCTCACCGGTGTCAATGCTCGTTTTAGCAAAGATTCGTTGACGCTGGCGGCGGCGGACGGCTTCAGGTTGGCGGTATATAAGCTGCCACTGAGCACCCCTGTAAAAGAGGAGACAGAGGTTATCATTCCCGCACGGACCATGGCTGAGCTGAACCGGTTGATGGTCGACGGGGAGGAAACAGTTGACATAACAATAAACGCTAACAAAAGCCAGGCCCTTTTCCGTCTGAAGGATATCGAGCTGGTGTCCCAGCTGGTCCAGGGTGCTTTTCCTCAATACACTCAGCTTATTCCGCAGAGTTACCATACCCGTGCTGTGGTCGATGTCGCTGAGTTCCTGAGAGCCACCAAGACGGCCTCCATTTTTGCCCGTGATGGTAGTGGTATTGTCCGCTTGCTGGCGGCATCCGGCGGTAGCGCCCCGGGTAAGCTGACCGTTTCCGCCCGCTCCGAAGAGATAGGTGACGATGTCGGTGAAATCGATGCAGCGGTCGATGGCGAAGAAGCCAAGATTGCTTTCAATGGTAAATATCTAATCGATGTGCTTGGTGTGCTCCATGAGTCACAGGTAGCTCTGGAGGTAACCAATCCATCGAGCCCCGGTGTTATCCGCCCGGTGGGGGTCGATAACTATATCCATGTCGTCATGCCGATGTTTGTGCAATGGTAAGTAATGGGCCAGATGACTGCATGGTGGTAATATCAACCGGAATAACGCCGGCAATTTCTACAAGTTCGGGAGAAGCCTTGACTTTCAAGGCTAAGGCTTCAAAGGCAAGGCGCTTGTCATCGTCGCCGCATTGCTCTATGCGCTGCTTTACGCTGTTGTAGAAGTCGTCTAGCTTCGCCTCCGCTGTGGCAAGGTTGGCAAGGTGTATTTTGGCCTGTCTTAGTTCGTCCCTTTGTTTCATATCGGCTTCGCGCTCAGACTTCACGCGGTTGATTTCGTCGAGGACGTAATCCTCAGTAAACTGCCCTGTCTTTATTGCGTTGATGAGGCGTTTCTCCTGGTTGGGGTAGTCTTTGAGCCGGTGCCCGATGGCCTTAATCTCTTCGTCCAACGGTGTAATGTCGCTCTGTGCTCTTTCTGCCTCGGCCTGCTTCCGTAATTCTGCCAGCACCGTATCGGGATTCGAGAGGATTGCTTTAACCTTGTCCCAAACAAGTGTTTCCAGGATTTCAGCCCGGATGTACCTGGCTTTGCAGATGGCCCCCCGTGTTGAAGTAGGGTAGCTGCCCCTGCAATGGTAGTAGAGAGACTTCTTGTTAAGGCAGGTCCCAACAAGAGGGCTTCCACAGTGACCACAATAGGCATAGCCGCGCAGTAAGTAGTGTCTCGTATTCATGCTGTGTCTGGCCTCCTTTTGCAGCCTTAGTTGCTCTTGGGCTCGTTCAAATAGGTTTTGGCTGATAACTGCCGGCGTCGCGTTCTTTAGCACAGTCCACTTGGCCTTATCCTGGCTGACAAGATGTGTCTTTCGGCTTCCCCTGGTCTGGTAGTAGAAGGTGAGCCCAGTGTATGCCGGGTTAGTTGCCAGCCTTCCTATGGTAAGGGGATGCCACTTGCCATGATGTTTGGTTGGTATTGCCTGATTATTAAGGGCTTCTGCTATCTTGAAACGGCTCATGCCGTCTGCCAGCATCGCGAATATCTTTTCTACAATCTTCACTTCATATTCAATCGGTACGCGCTTCTTGCTGGCCTTGTCCCACCGAAATCCATATAAGCCATGACCGGTACCAGTCGGCAATATTCCCTTATCAACCAACTTGCTCTTTGCCTTGGTAGTATTGGCAATCATTGTTCTGATATAACTTTCTGACTGTATTGCTTTATTTAGATATCGTTCTGTGGATTCCGGATTATTAGGGTCGAGCTCGAATTGCTCACGGGCAAAGAATACCTTTAATCCTGCTTTTATCACGTCACAAAGCAAAGGGAATGAACTGTAAATAAAACGTGTTTCTCTGTCAACACGCGGGAATAATAGAGCTTCAATCTCCTTGTGCTCATATAGAGAGATTGCCTCCATCATTAGGGCTTCAAATTTCACACGTTCCCAAGTTGTAGCTGACTCTTGAACTACACGTCGGTATTGTTCGCTGACTTCTAATCCTAATAAGGGAGCGTTTGGCAGAATGTCATCTAGCCATTGAACGTCTGGCCCATAGCCTTTCAACTGGTCTTGAGAAGACACTCGTATTATAGAAAAGGTGGTTTTCATAGTTTTTTGATTTTGCTGGTTCATCTCGGACCCAACATACTCAGTAACTCTATTTTGTGTCAAAGGACCCTAAGCCTCCCTACGACCTAACATGGCCACCAGGCGAGGTTACTTGGTCGCCTGCAGTTACGCGGACTACTCCTCTCCATGCTTTTTAAGCTCGGAGCGATTTGGCTGCGCTCAGCCAGACCTAGTGATTCTCTTGGCCAACATGACCATCATGCTTAGCCGTGTCATTCCTTTCAGTCCCTGGGGAGGACGGGTTCTCGCTCTTCAGCCGTAATTGACGCCTTATCTCTCGATAGACTATGATTTTGTCTCCGTCGTCATCGACTGTCTCCATAAATGGGCTGATTGGCGAGGTGTATTTGGTCAGATAATTTGTTGATGTCTGAATGCTGCAGTGGGCATAAGCGGCACCTCCACTAATTATCTCCTTTTTCTTAGCAGAACCATTTTCTTGTAAGCACTGGTGGGCATACTTTACCCACCTTGGTTCGAAGCTCCTATTCGCCTGCATCTCCGGACTACCGGCTTCGTAAGGTACTCGTTCTTTGAGTAGTGTCTTCCACGTTGGTAAATTATTTCTCTCTCTTTCTCTTTCCAATTGGTCACTATGGCTTTGCAGAAGGCTTATATGCTCGTCAGGTGGAAGCTGACGTAAGACGCAGTTATGCTGGTGGCACACCAGATGGAGATTGCCCCAGCTCCAGTTTGCCTGGTTATTGTCAGCGTGGTCTATCTCAAGCCTCACCGCCGGTGGCCCTCGCCTGACTCCTTTTTCAACGTAGCAGACAATGCATTGGTCGCCTTCGGCTCTGGCTATCATCTCATATCGATGTCTGCGCTGCGGATTAGTTTGAAGTTTCGGCATTATTCTCCTTTCTTACTTACTTTAGAGGCGAACAGCTTTGTCCACTTGCAATTACCCATAGTTACTTCCGCTTTTCGCTTGCGCTATTAAGCGCTTCCAGAGTTCAGACCAACTTGCCATTGCACTGGGGCTGACTGGTCCAGGCTTGATGACAATCTCCACCGTGACTGCATTCGTTGCAGTGGTCTTGGTCACTTTGGCTTCCTCTTTGCTTTGGGGAGGCGGATAACTAACTCGCCATTAATGATGACTTCCAGTTTATCGCCTGGGTTGATTCCATAATATCGGAGCCATGCTTTGGGTAAGGTGATGACACAACTACCTTGTCCCAGATTAATGACGCTTCTTTCGAATAAGGTTGGCATTTGTACTCTCCTAATCTATAATGGCAGGTATACAGGACCCTGAAAATTTGAAATAGCGGCAGTATTGGGAAATAGCGGCAGATTTGTAAAATGGATAAAGAGATTTTAACCCTCAAAGACTTTGCCAAGGAAATTCACTACAGTGAGCGTTCGGTTAGGCAGATGTGTATAGACGGCAGGATTGAAGCCCAGAAAATAGACGCTGATGCACGGAAATGGCTTATTCCCGCCGTCGAACTTGAGAGACTGAAAGCGGGTAATAGACTCATCAGGAAAGACAAGCAAGACCCCTATGAAGAAACGCCCCATAAGAAGAAGATGCGGGAATTGGCTAAAACGCTGGCAGAAGGAATAAATTTGCCGTCTCTTGAGGGCAATGACTTGTGGAAGGATTTGCCACTTGACTTCCAGCCAGGGAAATACTCTCTGCCAATCGGCGTGGTTGAAATAGCTGAAAATGGACATATGAAAGTCAGTTATTATGACATAGGAGTTGGAAATGCACAGCCACACCTTGTCAAGGGGTTATTTAGCCACCTCAGTACGTCTGGATTGTCCAAATTTGCTGAACTGGCGGGTGCTAAGAGTAAGCTTGATGACTGGGTAGGCGCAGTTGGGCAGTACTCTGAAGCGCTTATGACGTTCCTCAAGCTCATAGCCGATGAGGTAAAGGGATACCGAGCCAAAGTCAGTTTTAATGATGACCTGAAGCCTGGTCTGACCAAATGGTTTATTGCAACAGCATGGTATGATGCCATTCAGAAAGCTAGTGGTTATCCCTTGATTGACTATAAGCCACAGGAGAGTATTCCTGGCCGTAACCTTTTGAAGCTAAGTCGTGGCGTTTATCCCATTGGCATACACAAGAGCGATAAAACGCTCGAAACTTATGAGGATTGGCATAAGAAGCTAAGGCTTAAGTATGTCAATGACCCTTTAGTCCAAGATATAGATGCCAAGAGCAAGACACTGAATTACATTGCCCAGGACATTAGGCAACGACTTCAGGAATTCAGTGATATGCAGCACCTACTCGGGCACTGCGAACTGTGCTGACGCGAGGGAAGGCTGCTGCTGATGGCCCGACACATAATGAGTCGTAGTGAAGCTCTAGAGATGAGAAATCGTGAGTATTGAACCTGGTAGATTCAGACAGGTAAGGGACAAGGAGCAGACCAGCAAGAATATAGACAATACGGGTGATGGTCTTATCCCTGTCCACTGGTTGCATACCCACGCTTATTGTGAGTTTCAGCTCTACTTAGAGAAGGCTCTGGGCGTGGAGGCTAAACCAACCATAGAGATGCTGGCGGGAGCCCAGCAACATGCCTTCCTGGATGCCGAACACGTTAAGAAAGCCGAGGTTGAGCTGACTATCGATGAGGCTGCGGCAAAGGCACAGTTGGAGGCGGTCACCTTGGTGTCGAGGGATGTTTCTGTCCGGGGAATGGCACTGTATGGGCGAATAGATGAAGTCGTGTTTGAGCCCAACCGAATTGTCATAATTGACGATAAGCCGAGTGCCCAGCCTTATTTTACTAACAAAATCCAGGTCTGGGGTTATTGTCAGGCTTTCATGGAGACCTATCGCCCAAAGATTCCGCTGTTTGCGGCACTACGTCAGGAAGATAATGGAAACATGGTGTGGCTGGAACAGTACCTGGATGAGCACAGCATATTGGTGGCAAACGCCGTGGAGAGGATTCGGGGAATCATGACCGGCAAAGAAAGTCCTCAAGCAGCAGGCAACAGCCGCAAATGTCAGCCCTGTCGATTCAAAGAAACCTGTCCAGCTCATGTTACATAACATAAAGAAGATGTGGACCATCGACGGAGAGGGAAGGAGTTGGCGAAGTGATTTACGAATGTTAGACATCTCGCCCGGTGTTTTGTTTGAATCATGTGTAGGCTGTGTCCTAACCAGAATTTACGACCACTTCTGACCTTATCTGTTTCAGGAATTCTAATATCTGAACAGCCATCTTCAATTCCTTCTCATCATATTCGGCTTTATTACTATTGCTGCCGTCCTTTTCCCCAGCCCCGCCTGGGGAATCAACGCCTTCCGCTTCTTTCTGTTTCTTGTAATAATCTTGGAGCGTAAATCCCCAATGCTTGAAGACATGGTACAAACAGGTATCTAAGAAATTCTCCCGGGGCATATCTTCACGCCGACCTAACTCGCGAATGGCTATCATTCTACGATTCAGCATTATAGGCGTGAGAGCGCAGGTAAGAGGAACAGTGACTAATTTAAGGACTGTAGTAATATCCGCCGGTTGTGGTACTGCCTTCTTCTCTTTTCCCTCTACAATAGGACTGTGACCATTACCACTGCTACCGCTACCCCCACTACCCCCGCTACCACCAGCACCATTACCGGCATCTCCAGTCTCAATTATTACGGATTTCTTCTTGGTAACTGTCAATAGTAGCGGGGGTACCGACCCGCTACCAAATAGTAACCCCGTTACTATCGTTTTGGTAACCCCGCTACCAGTATGTATTATAACGGAGCAAATGGACCGTCCGATAACCTTTACTGGATGTCGAGCCACTCAGACTTACGATATCAGCAAGGAGGACAAAGATGAATAGAGGGCAGACATTGGAAATACTTGTTAAGGGAATCTTTACGCTCATCGACTTAGCACCGACGCCCAAGCCTCCCAAAATTGATTACATGCAGGTAGATGACTTTATGCCCAATCAATCAAGCATGACGATATTCGTGGACCAGACATTGAGTGAGGACCAGAGAAGCCAGAAAGCGTCGCCTTGCCGCAGACAGTAAAAATGCCCATTAGTATCGCTCCATCTGAAAGGAAAGCGGTGCCCAACGAACTGTATCGCCTGTTCTCGTATTTACTTGGCTACTATAGCCGGAGGCCCGGGCGAGAGTCTTCGTTTTGCCGGGTAGGGTGGGGTATATCTATGCTCTCAACCTGACCGCTCCGAGGTTGAGGTTCTAGCGGCTTTAATCCCCACTGGGCATACTTACTACTTCTTTGTTTTAACGGAGCCGATTATTTCATTAGGGTTAGCCTTCAAGGCTTCTATAATCTTGATGAGATTGAGTATCGAGATATTCCGTTTCCCAGTCTCAATCTCTGTATAATAAGAGCGACTAAAACCAGCCATATCGGCGAACTCTTCTTGAGAGTGTCCCAGGCGTTTTCGCGCGGCCCTTATGTTGTCGCCAATCTTCAGCAGCTTTTGGTTATCCTTGGTGGTCCTGTGCTTCTCGTTCTGTCTTGACATATTGTAATCGATTATGCTACTATGTCACTCCAACCACCACCCGATTTAAGTGACATTTTAGTTAGCGAGAAAGAGGGAGAAAGGTCCTGCAGGATTTGCAACATGGCTCTGAGCAAGACGACATCAGCTAAGACTAAGTTTGACGGGAAGCTATTGTGAATAGTTCATCCAATCCGCGATTCGGGATGCATGTCGATGGTGCGCGCTGGGTGGTGCTCGACGACTACTCAACACCTGATACCTGGTATCGTATATGTTACGAGCTAGAGTTTATAGTAGTCGTCGGTTTTGGGCACATCGCGGACCAGACTGGAAGAGTTGAGTTTGTGGACCTACTGTTGAAGGTACCCGAACATTGTTTCGGATTGGGCGACGGACACGTCAAGATAAACCCGCCAAGTGGCGAATTCATACTCGGCATCCTTGAGAAGGACTACGGCCTGAAACCACATGCAATCAAGATACTGCCGCCATATGACGACTACAGTGCATTCCAAATCAATGTCTTGTGGGACAAGGGACGTCTCGACCTTCGCATACTGACGCGGCTCCAATCGGAAGTCAATAGTGTGTCAAAATTGAAATGCGCAAATGTGGAGCTCGTGTCACTCTGCATCATACCGAGGTCCAGGGAGACAATGGTCTCTAAGCTGATTAAGAGTCTGTAAGTAACCTTATCTCCTGTTGTTGTTGAATCCACTTTGTTGTTTCGTGTCTATTCCTATTTTGAGGCTGAAGAGCCCGTCTTTACCATTCAGATTGAAAACAATTATTGCCAAGTTATTGACGTATCGTCGTGACCGTATTACCCTAAGTTCGGGGTTATTTCCTTAATATTACCAGACTCGCCAACCAGCGCTAAGCCGAGACCTAATTTCTTAACGAGTCTATTTTGAGCTGCACGAGTCATTCTTTCCCTGAATCGTGCAGTGTCCGGTACAACGAGCACAAGATTCGCGGGAGATTTCCCATTGTCATCGGCGGTGAGTATGAGCTGTCCGAGAGCCGTACGGAATGTGGTGAGGTCGAGGCCCGACTTCACTCCACTAGGCGTAGGCTCTCCTTTGCATTCGGCGACCAGCACTTTCCCGTCCGGAAAGTGAGCTTCGATGTCAATACCGGGCAGACTTAGTACGGTAACATTGACTCCCTCTTTTGAAAATCGGCCTGTCCAATCTACCCTTGACTGCATTAACGCCAGGCGACGATAAGCTCTTCATTGAAGTGTCTCCGCGACTATTTCGTGTTCAGGTTCAGCACCATCGACCGAAACACGAATGTCTTTGGCCCCTTTAGCCACTAACCACAAGACGTAGGATATCTTTACGAATGGTTCAGTAATTTTCACGACCTTACCTCATACACCTTGAGCACTTCGTCCCCGTAGTGGTTGATGACCTTGATGGCTATCTTGCCTGTCTTGGGCGGGTCGAAGGGGCGGCTGACAGTGGCATAGAGCGAGTCCCAGGCGGATTCATCGATTTCCGCGCGGAGTGTTCTCTTAAGACGCTCAAATTTGTCGTCGCTATCTGTAAAGTAGGCATGGCGAACGAAGAAACTCTCGCCGTTGTAGTCTGTGTCGATAAACCAGCAGGCAATATCGCTGACTGGATTGCTGCTGAGCTGGCCGGTAGTCGGATTGTAAATATCCAATCCTTTGATTTCAACGGTGAGCTTACCGTCTTTCTGCTTTTTTAGGTCAATATCAGGCTCGCCAAAAACCATAAACAGATTCCCGGCGCCGGTGGTTTTCAGTAGTTCATCACCCATAGACAAGTCCGGGTTCATCCTTGTAATCAACACCGTCAGCTTGCCGTAGCGTTTGGCTTCCTCAGACACATGAGGGTCGAAGGAAAAGCCGCAGACGACGAGGATGTCGAAACCAACGCCCTGAACGGCTTCTTTGGCTGCTTCCTTGACCATATCCGGGCCGACCGTGCCGTATTGTGGGCCGATGCTGACTGCAACGCGGCGGTTTTTACCTTGCGCGTCGGTGTAATCTCCTTCCGCCTGGAGATATTCTCCTGCGAAGGGTTCCAGGCGGTCAAAGTTTAGCTTCTCTCCCTTGACCGTGTTCTGGACGCCGGCTTTCTTGAGATTATCCAGAATCATGGACTCAAATTCGCCTTCCCCATTCTCTTTCCGAGCCGTTCTTTCTGCTTCCGGTTTTTCTTCATCGAGCGAGACAAAGCGGTGCGGGGAGAGACTTTCCACAGTAAATGGACCGGTGACTCGAACACGCTTGTTATCTTCATAAGGCTGGTCATACAGAGTTTCTGTCTCCGCGTAGCGGGCGATGGCCTGGTCAATCTCCTTGCGGCTCATACCCTCTTTAATATCCGGGTTATTGGCGATTGACTTCAGGGTGACGTGAGGCACTCGCTTGTAAACAAAGCCTTTCCTGATATCGCCGGAAGTGGCGTAGGAGGGCGGCGTCCGCCCGGTTATTTCAGTCTCTTTCTTGACACCTTCCAGCGAATCCGCCAGCAAGTAATACGGCAGCTTGGCAGACATCAAACGGGTGCGCGCTAATGCCAGAGCTACCCGGCTAGTATCAATGGTTATCCAGCGCCTGCCCCACTCCTC
Organism: Chloroflexota bacterium; assembly: GCA_016202525.1. The sequence goes on from JACQOM010000061.1 coordinate 10,857, forward strand.
AGCCACAAAAGCTGTGGTGCCGCTGCCGCAGGTCGGGTCAACCACTAGGTCACCAGGGTCAGTTGTCATCAAAAGACATCGCTCAATGATTCGTGTTGGTGTTTGAACAACATAAATGTTCCCAGCAACGCCAGCAACATCGCCCCAAAAATTGGTAATCTCCGTTACTGGGAAATCCTTTGCATATCTTTTGTATCTGAGATTGTTCCCAACTAGCTCTATTCTGCCTGCGATGGCAGCGTGCTTCAGACCCTCAACGGTCGTGGACCAATGATAGCCTGCTCTCGGGAAGTATTCGTGACCGTTGAACTTGAATCCTTGTTTGGTTTTGGTCTCTCCGGCAGACTGTAAATCACCTAAAGAAAAGGAGTCTCCAGAGTCATCTTCTTGAGAATAAACATCAGTATTCTTGTCCCAGAATAGCCTTCGGAACTTAACGCCATCTTTTTGTTTAGCGTACCAAAGTAGGTAATCACATACGTTTGCGATTTGGTTCGAGGGCGTGGTTCCTGATTTTTTAAGCATCGTCAGACTGATAAAGTTATCACTTCCAAATACCTCATCCAATAGGCACCGTACCAGATGCACATTTTCGTCGCCAATTTGGACAAAGACACTGCCGGTTTCAGTAAGTAAATCTCTGGCAACCACTAACCTATCCCGCAAATAGGCAAGGTAGGAGTGAATACCCAGTTTCCAGGTATCCCGAAAGGCTTTAACCTGTTCAGGTTGGCGGGTGGCATCGTCTTTATTGCCGTCTCTAATATCCCGCTTACGTGTGCTGACCTGCCAGTTGGAGCCGAAGTTGATGCCGTAGGGCGGGTCGATGTAAATCATCTGCACCTTGCCCTTCAGTCTCTCCTTTTCGGCAAGAGAGGTCATCACCAATAGGGAATCACCAAGAATCATCCGGTTAGACCAGTTCTGGTCATGCTGGTAAAACTCAACCATCTGGTCGAAGTTAATGCCGTTGAAATCGGCAAAGAAGTTGAACTGGCCGGGTTTCTCTTTGTTCGATTGGGCACGCAAGTCCTCGATGAGGTACTTGGGGTGAATCTTCTCCTGAATGTAGATAGGCACAGCGGGCACGGCCAGGTCTTTAGAATCCTGCTCGTCCTTGCCCTTCCAGACTAACTGCGGGTCGAGAGACGGGTCGCGGGGGTAAAGAAT
>JACQOM010000062.1 GCA_016202525.1 Chloroflexota bacterium
ATCCCCCTCTCCTTGCCAAGGAGAGGGGGAAGAGACTTTAGAGAGGGGGCGAAGCCCCCTCTCTAATACTTATACTCCCCTTCCCTCACAGGGAAGGGGTAAGATTTTTTCGAAGAGGGCTAACGCCCTCTTTAACACCTATTTAGATGTAGCCTTTAACCCTATACTATATTGGGGCGTCAAGAGGGGCGAAGCCCCCTCTCTAATACTTACACTCCCCTTCCCTCACAGGGAAGGGGCAAGGGGATGGGGCGTCCCTCATCTCCCAGATTGCCACGTCGCTACGCTCCTCGCAATGACAGTTGAAGCAACCAAGATGGAACTTTACCACCAGTTTTTCTTTACTTAAACCCTGGTGTATTTAGCACAAAGGAACACGGCATCATCTGCCCACAAAAGCAGTAAAGAGAAGCCGTATGGCGACCAGCCCCAGCGCAATGGCTAAACCCCGAATAATCCAATCTCCCCGGACACGGCTGGACAGCCGGGCGCCTAGCTGAGCGCCGAAAAGCACACCGACGGCAAGAGCGATGGTGGGCTGAACACCGTGGGCGAACACGCCTCTGGCAATGTGCGTAATGGTTCCGGTGAAAGTCATAATCGACAGGATGAAGTGCGATGTTGCCGTAGCAATGTGTACGGGGAAGTTGAGCAGTTGGACCAGGGCCGGGACGTGAATAATACCCCCGCCGATACCGAGCAAACTGGAAATGTAGCCGACGAAGAAGCTTAATATTATTCCGACTGCCGGATTGTAAGTAAAAGTGTGACTGGTCCCGTCTACCTCGACCACGGTGCGGGTAAGACTAATAGCAGGGTTGCGCTTCTTCCTGGCTTCCTCTTTTAGACTCGGGCGGACGATAAGCAGGATGGATATTGCCAGCAGCAGAAGTCCGAAAATTAGATTGAAAATCTGGCGTGGAATATAAGACGTGGTAATAGCACCGAAGATGGCGCCGGGGACTGTGGCGGTGGCAAACAGCAATCCCGATTTGTAATCGATTCGCCCCATCCGGGCATATGCCCAGGAGCCGGATAACGCATTAAAGAATACTACCGCCAGTGAAATGGCGGTGATTAGCTCCGGGCTGTCCTCAGGATAAAGCAGGAGCAGCACGGGCACCAGAACAAAGCCGCCGCCGGCGCCGATAAGCGTCCCATAGGCACCGATGACAAACCCCAGAGGAATAAGCCATAAATATGGTAGTATCTCGCCGCCTCCCGCAATTTCTCAGGCCTGTATTACCGTCCCGCTGCCAGTACCGGTTATCTCTTTCAGCAGGGCGTGGGGCTGCGTGCCATCTATGATACAGGTCGACAGGACTCTCCGAGTTTTCGGCGTATTGGATAAAGCCTTGATACAGGCGTTAATCTTGGGAATCATCCCTCCTGAAGCTACGCCTGAGCTTACCAGCGCTTTGGCTTCGTCAGGCGAGAGCCGTGGCAGCAGTTTGCCTGATTTGTCCAGAATACCGGCGACATCGGTTAGAAAGATAAGCTTCTCGGCGCCGATGGCGGCCGCTATCTCGCCTGCCAGAGGGTCGCCGTTAATGTTAAGGATTCCCGGGGCGTCAGCCGGTTTAGCGATGGCATAAAGGCTGAGCGGCGAGATAATCGGGATAAAGCCGGCGCCGAGCAGGGCTTCCAGCAGCGCCGTATCGACTTTGACCACTGTGCCGACATAACCCATCTCGTCATCCCGTATTTTGCTCTGTACCAGAGAGCCATCGACCCCGCTGATGCCTACCGCCCGTCCACCCAGGCCGTTGATAGTGGCGACGATGTCCTTGTTGACCAGGCCGCCGAGCACGGCCGTGACCATTTCCAGCGCCGCCCGGTCGGTAACCCTCTCCCCGCGGATGAACTTTGTGGGGATTTTCTGTTTGGCGAGCCATTCCGTTACCAGGTTACCGCCGCCATGAATCACCACCAGCGACTTGCCCTGTCTCTGAAGCTCGACGATGTCCTCGATAATCGGGTCATGGCTGCCGAAAGTAGCTCCCCCTATTTTTACAACGATTGCTTTAGACAATTTCTAATCCCTCTGTCCAAGGCTTGCTGCCTAGCTAACTCTTTTACGATTGTCTCTTTGTTGCTAATTTCCATTTCCTTCCCCCTCTCATACCTTTATAACTTATTACTTAGAAAAAATAGCAACTGCGTAGAATTTATTATTTGAGTATGTATCTACTTTTACTATCAGACTAGTTTTCTCCTCACTATTTACTAGATTATTAAGCTCTGGGAAACGTAGCCAGTAGCTTACTAGCTGCCCTGCAGTAGGCATATTACTGCTACTACTCTCGTATACTAATATAGTGTACTCAGAAGAAAGAGTGCTAGAGACTAGCTTACCTTCCTTGCCAACTTCTTGTATAAAGTCCTTGGCTAGATTATAGAGGTCTGCTTTCCAGACTAGTGGACTTAGTTCATTACTTTTCCTTAGCTCGTTTATCCTTCTAAACGTCTCCTCTTCAAGAGTAGTTAGAATAGCACTTGAGCTGGAGGTTGTTGAGTAGAATTCTTTGTAGGAGACCCTTACTTTGAATAGGGTCTGGGGATTCTCCCCTTCTCGTAGATGATAAAAGGCTTGTGTCCCAGCTACTATTTCCCAGTCTAGCTTAAGTAGTTCTTTTCTTCTATACCAGTCCAGCTTCTTTGTTCCAAATACCTCCTCCCCAGAGGCTAATGTTACTAGATAGAACCCAGAAGGAGCTCCTTCAGTGAATTCCAATACTGCAGTGACTGTTGTACTGCGTACATCTAGTAAGCCTCTTTGAGGAACGCTGCTAGTTATAGACTGTGTCGTTGGGAATGTTAGAGGAGTTGCTATCGGTACATCTTGCTCTTCCTTTTTAGTTACCGGAGGAGTGGATGGATAATTAGGTACAATCTCTGGTGGAACTGAAGGAGAAGGAGGTTCATCCTTACCTGGTCTACTTGGTTCTTCAGCATTGCTTAAGAAACTCTCTATCTTAGTTAGTATTCTATCTTTATAGTATGTTAAAGGTTGAACACCAAGAAAAGAAAGGATTAAAAGAGTAAAGGAGATAAACATTAGTAGCCCGAAGAGATGCTTCATGTTTTGGTCCCTCCTATTTTAATAACATCTCTATACTATAAATTTACATAGCTATGCAGGTCTACTACTGGTCTTTTATTACCTATTATATTTTATATTGGAAGCTATGGCTCCCACTGCGTTTCCGATAAAACTTATAAGCTCAGGATTAATATAAATGACTTCTCAGGTCATG
>JACQOM010000068.1 GCA_016202525.1 Chloroflexota bacterium
GGGCAATACAGCGGAAATTGAAGTCGAAATCCTGAATATCGGCAGCACCGGTAAAGCGGTGCCGCGACCGGCACTTTAGAAAAAGAGGTTGCCCGTCAGGAAGGTGAGCCGAGCTAATACATTGTCGGTGACAATCAGCACAGCCAATGCTCACAGTTCCGTGTTTCGTCAGACTCTGATTGTAGAGTGTGTGGGTGTTTTTCCAGTCCTTCACTACCTCCATATTGCGGTAGAAGGTCATCTCCGCAAGTCCCCCTTCACCTTCGGTTCTACTTTGTCGATAATAAGCCGATTTGAGACGAATCTTGTCATGCAGTTCATTGAATAAAGTCGGCCTGGCGATATTGACATCTTTGGTGCCGTAGACGGCGATAGCTTTCAGGTTTTTGTCCCCCATAATGGCGCCGACCCCGGTCCGGCTCAGACTACAGCCGGGGCCGTGCTCGATACTGGCACAAAGGACCTTATTTTCGCCGGCAGGCCCGATGCTTAAAATCTGGATGTCATCATTCTTTAATTCAGCCCCTATCATGCGCCGGGTCTCAAAGACATCTTTCCCCCAGAGATGGCTGGCGTCACGTAGTTCCACCTTCTCATTGTTTATGTAAAGATAGACCGGAGTGGGAGATTTGCCGGAGATGATTACGGTGTCATAGCCAGCGTGTTTAAGTTCTGAACCCCAGAAGCCTCCCATAGTGGAATAAGTGAGATAGTTGGTCAAAGGAGACCTGGTAACTAGACAGGTTCGGTTAGCACTAGATGCCCCGGTGCCGGTGAGAACACCGGTGGCAAAGATTAACAGATTATCCGGAGAGAAAGGCTCCGTCTCCGGAGGTACTCTATCCCAGAAGAGCTTGGTAGCCAGTCCTCGCCCGCCCAGGTAGGTTTCATACATTGTCCTGTCGCCCTGTTTTTTCTTAACTGTTCCTCTTGACAGGTCAACCTCTAGCTGGGTGCCAGTCCATCCATACCACATGCTTTACCTCTCTATATTATATTATGACCGTTATCGGAAACCCGGTCAAATTGAGGAGTTGTTTTTTTGATTCACAAACTTTGCCGTTTAGAGAGGGCGATTTCAATGTTACCGCCCTCTTTATTTGTTCTGTGCCTTAAAATCCCATAGATTTCTTTAGTGCCTGGTCAATCCAGATAAACTCGGATGGGCGGAATTTCATTGCGTTGCCAAGATCAACCTCACCGTGGTAATTCTTGACCCACGGTTGCCATAGGTTGTAGATATAGGGCGCCGGGAAGTCCAGGTGAAATGCTTGCTCTGTATACCACTGATAGAACTCCTTCTTCATTGGCCAGATTTTTGGTTCGTCAAGTAGGAAGTACTCCAGCGCCTCCTCATAGTTCCGGTAATACCACGGGTCAAAAACACGGGCAAGGTTAGCGGAATCTGTCGGAGGATCGTCATATGGGGCGGTATCGCCTAGCTTCTTAACGATGGTATGTTTGTAGGCAAAACCGTTTGACATAGATGTGAAGACGGCATTTTCTCTGACATCGATTTTCAGGTCAACGCCAATTTTAGCCAAGTAGTCTTTAAGTATAGACAGAGTATCAACATGTGTATTCAGGGCAAGCACTTCCATAGTAAAACCATTGGGGTAGCCTGCCTCAGCCAGCATCTTTTTGGCCTTCTCCGGCTGATAGGTGTACATATCCCGGACTATCGCATTCTGTTCCGCCAGAGGGGTGTACATTGGCATAAATTGTATGTCGGGATATATCGGGTGAACCATTTCAGCATTACCCTTGAAGTAGTCTTTTATTATTGTTTTGTAGTCCACGGCCATAATAAGTGCCTGGCGGACCTTGAGGTTATACCAGGGTAGCTCCGGTTTGTCCACTCTGAGCGCTATTCCAGTAGCCTGGTCAGGAAACCTCATATACTGAATATCAGGTCGGGACTTCAAGAATTGAAACGCGTTCTCCCAGGTAAGAGCGCCAGTGCCTTGCCCCATCGCTATGTCAATCTTGCCAGTACGTAGCGCTGCCTGCTGGGTTGAAACATCGCTAATAATCAGCAGTTTGACGCCGTCAAGGTAGGGTAGTTGACTGCCTTTACCTGGGCCAACCGGGTCCTTGAACCAGTAGTTAGAGTTCCGAACGAAGGTATATGAACTGTTCTCCACGGCATCGGTCAACATAAAAGGTCCGGTGCCGACGCTATCTTTCCAGCTGCGCATTTTATTGTATTTTTCATATACTTCCGGTGGGAAGATAGGGGTACTTGTAGAAAGGTTTTTCAGCGTTGCGCTAACGGTTCCCGGTTGAAACTTTACTTTAAGCGTGTACTTATCAGTAGCTTCAAACGAAGCCATACGCTCCGCATCTGAGAGTCTAATCTGGTAGTAACCTTCAGGGTCAAAGTACCATATTTGCAGGGAGCGTGCCACATCATAGGCGGTCAGTTCCCTGCCACCTGCCAACCGGCTGGCTTCACTGTTAGGGTTAAGTCCATAATGAATCCCCTTGCGGATTTTAAAGATAAAGGTATCGTTACCGACCAGTTCGTAGCTCTCGGCCAGCATCATTCTACCCAGGTTAAATCCCCAGGTATAGACAGAAAAAGTGGCTTCTTTACTACCGGCTGGCCCCTTCGCCCAGTCTCCAGTCCATATGCCGTCATTGGTGAGATGTATAGTATGGGTACTAGAAGCACCTTTTATAACTGGTCCATAGGCTTGCAGTGGCGCGTTTACAAGCCAGGAAGCTACTCCTCCATATTTTGGTTTTTCCTTTTCCGCATCCAGGACGCCTGCCTTATAAAATATGCGCCCTCCAGGCCCGACTATCTCTGGCATCCCCGTCCCGGGGGACGCCACTTTTTCGGGTGTTGGTGCTGTTGGGGCAGTGGGTGCTACCGGCGTGGTTGGAGTTGTTAGCGTGGTTGGTGTCTTCGGTGTTGCCGGTGCTGCTGGAGCACAGGATGTAAGTATCATGGATAACACTACTAGAGAACTTACCATTAGCCAGACAAATTTCCTTTTCATTTCTTACCGCTTCCTTTTACTAGAGTATTTCTATCAAGGAGTTATCTCTGGTTTGCCACTTTATAGCTTAAGGGGGGCGGTTTCAATGTTGCCGCCCCCCTATTTATTCATACCCTTAGTATCCCAGCGATTTTTTCAGCGCTTGGTCAATCCAGATATATCTGGCGAACCCGAAGCGGTTAGCCGCCCCGATACTCCATTCACCGTGGAAGTTTTTCACCCACGGCCACCACATGGTGTACACATATGGTGACGGAAGCGCCAGATACCAGGCTTGCTCCAGGATGTATGAGGTGTACTGCCCCAGTATCGGCGCGGACTTGGCATCGTCAATCTGATACCACTCCATAAATTTAGGAATTAGCTCATTATTGACCTTGGGGTCATTGACCATGCTTTGATTCTCCTGGTCGGTTGGCCGGAACTCATGAAAGGCAAAAGGCGTACTGGAAATACCGTCTTTAAAGTATGCCTCTTTGTGCATTCTGGCACTGCCGATAGAGACATAGACACTATGTTCCTTCACTGCCAGTTGCAGGTTCACCCCAATCTTGGACAGGTAGTCTTTCAGCAGAGTTGCGTCATCGGCCTGAGGTGCCTCAAGGACTACTTCCATGGTGAATCCATTGGGGTAGCCAGCATCTGCCAGCATCTTTTTGGCCTTTTCCGGTTGATATTTAAAAAGTTCCTGGACTGCCGCCGGTAGTTTCTCAAGCGGAACGTAAGCCCCTGAGGATACGTAATCGCGAGAGGCTATTGATGGGTAACCATTTATCTCAGCCTTACCTCCGTAGTAATCCCTGACTATCGCCTCACGGTCGATAGCCATTTGCAGTGCCTGCCGGACCTTGATGTTATACCAGGGCAGTTCCGGCTTGTCTAACCTCATGGCGAGAGCTCTGCTGGGATTGACAATAGCTACTTTTTGTAGCTGCGGGGTGCTTTTCTCTAACTGCACGGCATCCTCCGCGGAAGCTCGCCAGTAGTGGTCAATCTTAGCGGTACGTAAAGCCGCTCCCCGTGTAGATTTATCCGGTATGACCAGGTACTTGACACCATCAAGATAGGGTAGCTGGTTGCCTTTACCCGGGCCTACGGGGTCCTTCTGCCAGAAATTAGGATTCCTGGCAAAGGTTTGAGAGACCGATGGGACATAGTCCATCAGTATGAATGGTCCGCTGCCAACATCATTTCTCCAGTCGGTCAGGTTCCCGTATTTTTTGACCACTTCCTGGGCAACTATCGTCGTAGATTGACTTAGCCATTTGTGTAGAGAGCCCAGAAATCCTGCTTTAACCTTGACCACAACCGTATATTTATCAGTAGCTGTGGCCGATATCGGGTACTCATCCGGTGTCAGCCGGGCCAGATGATAAGAAGTGCGGTTAGGCACCTCGGGTGGTAAGCCGAAGTTCCGTTTAAAGGTATACACTGCGTCATCGGCGGTTACCTCTCTCCCGTTGACCAGGCGGCTGGCCTCAGAGCTGGGGTTGAGTGCCCAATGGTCCCCTTTACGGATGTGGTAGATGATAGTTTCACTATCGGGGAATTCCCAGCTTTCGGCTAGGCCACCCATCTGGGCGAAAGAATGGGGTGTAAACTGCAAATAGTCCATCTCATTGGTACCGGCTGGCCCCTTGCTCCAGTCTCCGGTCGCCAGAGCCTCAGTAGTCTGAGCGCTGCTATAAATACTGGACCGGCTCACGGTAAAGGGGTCAAAGCCTGTTTGGTCAGCATCCAGAGCGTGGCGGAATACCCCGCCATACTTGGGTACTTCTACTATCGGTGTTTTTGGAGCAGTTGGTGCTGTCGGTGTCGTTGGAGCGGTTGGTGTTGTTGGTGTCTTGGGTGTAGTTGGTACCGATGGTATGGTTGGTGCCGTTGGTACCGTTGGCGTTGTTGGTGCTGCAGGAGCGCATGATGCCAGCAGCAATGACAACACCACCAGGCAACTGATTGATAACCAGGCTATTTTTCTTCCCATTTTCTCTCCCTTTTAATCGATAGGTTCCTTATTCTCGAGGCCTTAACTGTCAAGGTATCATAGATTTATTTAATCGGTGACAGGCGCCACAATGCTCCTGATTTGCCTTTCAGGGTGGTCGCCCGCATCTTATCCGATACGGGGACGATATCCACCTTCATATTGCATAGCCTTTTAAAGGCAGCGCGGAATAGAGCGGCGGCAGGCAGTGGCCTGAGATAATCATCTGAAGAAATCCCCCGTTTGTCGCGCATGGGGTGCGCCGGTTGCATGACCGGACGTTGCATATCATACAGGATTTCATTATCAGAAAACTTGTTTATCCGCACGTCACTGGAGCCAACTTTGAGCAGGTAGGCTGATATTGCTTTACCCACGGTTATAGGGTCGCCGGGCGGGATTTTCAGCTTCTTCTGGATTTCATCGAATACAATCTCTCCCTTGAGCCATCTGACCTTGTCCAGCTTGGCTCGCCCTGCCACAGTATTGCCGAATATTTCATTCAGTACTATCCAGGTTGCGTCCACCTCCAGAGCAAAGTAATCGGCATCAATTTTGGCTTCAGCCACAATATTACCTCCTAGTATGTATTTCTTTTATTTAAGTCTAAAAACTTTGTCACGGTACCTATCATACTGAGGCTAGTACCCCATTTTTTTCTTTAGTGCCTGGTCAATCCAGAGATACTTTGTTTGACCTATATACTCACTACGACTGGTAACGGATTCACCGTTGTAAGCCTTTACC
>JACQOM010000069.1 GCA_016202525.1 Chloroflexota bacterium
AGAGGCATCAGACAGGTCAGCGATGCCGATATCCTCATCCTCGAAGGCACCCCCGGAGGTGAACCAGTCTACCCGATATACCAGACCCTGGGCTATGATTTCCCGCGGGTATTGCTGCTCGATGTCAAGGACTGTATCTGGGTAGAAGTAGATAATCCTCTGCCCAAACCCATGGCTGTACCCACCTTCTGGATACCTAATGTTATCCTCTCCAGCGACTATTTAATCGATGTGGCCCCGCTGAAGATTATCAATGGCAAAGGCAACCTGAGTATCATGAATATGCTCACACTATTACCCAGCAGCAAGTATAGTGATGAAACAGTGGAGGGACGGGAGGATTTAGCCAGCCTAGGGATAGCCCGGGTAATCGCCGACCTCTATTTCACTTTACCCTTCGACCTGGGGATTATCGAGGCTCGCCAGAAATTCACTGGCGATGATGACCCGATTAATGGTGAGATTGACGACTACGGCAAAGTATTTGTCGGCGAGCCTTACGAAGTGGATAGCGAGGTTGCCAGCACACTGGGCATCAAAACAGATTATCTTGAACTCATTAGAGAGGCTAGAGAAGGTCTTACATCCCAGAAGATATGACCTCGATTAGCTGAACCAGGCCACGGGCTAATATCTGATAGTGAAACTGGTGTAGCCTCCAGTATATTCCGACCAATCGGCGAGTACCTTCTCAACCCTGGCTCCGGGTGGCCCGACTTTAAGGTAATCAATTAACCTTTCCAGTCGCTTTCTCTCCCCCTCAGCCTGAGCCTCTACCGTTTCACCACCGGGTAAATTACGTACATAGCCAACCAGACCCAGCTCTTCAGCCTTATCGGAGACAAAGGCACGGAAATAGACACCCTGAACACGACCCGACACGATAGCGCGAACCGACGCTAAGTCAGCCATTGGACTAGTCGGTCTCTTCCTCTTCCTCCCGTTCCTTCTTGCCCCTCTTGACTACCTCCACAATCGTGGAAGGCGGCAAGATAGTAGTCGCCATTGGCCTTTTGGCATCTTTTTTCGGCTTTTTAGATTCTCTATGCCGGTAATCCCTTTTTCCCATAATGACACCTCTATTAGCTAATGGATAATCAGATTACTAAAGTTTAGCAAAGAGAGACTAATCTGTAAAGCTAGTTAGCCCTGAGTCGCTCCAACGCCACACGGGCCGCTTCGGACTCAGCCGCTTTCTTACTTTTACCCGACCCTCTGCCCAGTACCGTTTCATCTGATTTTACCTCGATACTAAAGGCACGGTCGTGGTCTGGGCCCGTTGCCTCGATTACATGATAAACAGGTGTCGGCTGCTTCCTGGCCTGGAGAAACTCCTGGAGTTCTGATTTATAGTCTACCCCGGCTCCCTGTCTAGCCACCTTATGAAACTCGGCATCAAGTATTTTTAGAGTACATTCTCTGGCCACAGTTAAACCCCCGTCAAGATAAACAGCGGCGATGAGCGCTTCCAGACCCGATGCCAGATTAGCTGGCTTATTCCGCCCACCGTTCGCTTCTTCGCCCTTGCCCATATAGAAATAGTCGCCGACTTTTATAGTTCTGGCGATACCGGCCAGCGTCTCACGCCGGACCAGAGTGGCACGGAGCCGGGTCATCTCCCCTTCATCAGAGCCGGGAAAGTCCTGATACAGCTTTTCCGTAACTATCAGCCCTAAAACAGCATCACCCAGAAATTCAAGCCTTTCATTGGAAGCCATTGAAAAGCCAGGGTTCTCATTAAGATAGGAGGTATGAACCATGGCTTGCTCCAGACGGGAGACATCATTAAAAGTAACCCCTAAAGTCTGTTGCAAAACCGCTAAATCAGCCAAACCAGCTTTCCTTTCAAATAACCAGAATTCAGCATAACTATTCACGCCCGCCGTGTCAAATAGTATTTTTAGATTGCCTCCAGTTTGACTTTATCCTTCATAAAATTTATACTTTTTATTACCTGTGTACAAACTGCCGGAAGATACAAGCAAGAAAGAGGTGAGATTCGATGCCAGAACAGATGACCGGTGGCTACACCGGTAAAATCCTCAGGGTCAACCTGTCCAATAATGCTATAACTGTAGATACTCCTGACGAAGCTTTCCGACGAAAATATATCGGGGGCGCCGGTTACGTCGCTTATTTTCTGTGGAACGAACTGAGGAAAGGAATCGACCCTCTAGGCCCGGAGAATAAGCTAATCTTCGCCCTGGGGCCAGTCACGGGAGTCCCGTTATCAGGCAGCGGCCGTCACTGTATCGGCACCAAATCACCGCTCACCGGCGGTTTTGCCAAATCAGAAGTCGGCGGCCACTGGGGCGCTGAGCTTAAGCATGCCGGCTTCGATGCCATCATTGTCGAAGGCAAAGCCGCCAAGCCGGTCTACCTCTCGGTCCATGACGGCGAAGCCAGCCTGAAAGACGCCTCTCACCTCTGGGGAAAAGAGACCAAAGAGACACAAGAGGGCATCAGGACCGAACTTGGAGATGACATGATTAAAGTGGCGACAATCGGACCAGCCGGTGAAAACATGGTGCGTTTTGCCTGTATCGTCAATGACCTTCATGAAGCCGCCGGCCGGGGAGGAACCGGTGCGGTAATGGGCTCCAAGAACCTTAA